>CAYMZL010000215.1:0-4849 GCA_964394825.1 uncultured Dehalococcoidia bacterium
GAAGGCGCCCCGCCTTCCTAGTCCAGCCGGCAAATCCGGCGGTGTGCGGCGGTGTTAGCGTTTCCGGTAGACCTGGAAGCGGTGGCGGTTGGTCTCCGTCACGTAGAGGTGGCCATCGCGGTCCAGAGCAACGGAAACCGGGCCCCAGAAGTAGGGCTCGGTCTGGGAGGAGACATGGTACGGGGTGTTCAGGTGGGCGGGCAGATCAGGGACGAGGTTGGAGATGTCCCGCTCGGCCTTTTCCTCCGGGTTGGAGGCGAAATAATCCTCGGCCCACTTGGAGACGGTGGCTTGTCCCTGCAATAGCAACTGGAAACTTCCGTCCGGACCCAGCACCTGCACCCGCTCGTTGCCCCAATCGGCCACGTAGATGAAGCCCTCTGCGTCCACTGCCACGCTGGTTGGCCGCTGGAACTGGCCGTCGCCACTGCCGGACCCGCCGTAGGCGGCCAGGAATTCGCCGTCGTTGGTGAACTTTTGGATCCGGTCGTTGCGCCAGTCGGCGACGTAGACATTGTCGTCGCCGTCTATTGCGGCGCCCCAGGGCAGATTGAACTGGCCCTCTTCGTTGCCGAAAGACCCCCACGCAGTGATAAACCCGCCTTCGGCGGTGAACTTCTGGACCCTGGCGTTATGCTGGTCCACCACGAACACGTTGTCCGACGAGTCGATGGCGATACCGGCGGGGCCATTGAGCTCACCTTTGTTTGACCCAGGGGTCCCCCTATGCGACAGGTACTCTCCCGATGTGGTGTAGATGGTCACCCGGTGGTTGTACTCGTCGGTGATGTGAAGGCGGTCGCGGCTGTCCAGCGCCATCGCCACGACCCAGACGAACTGCCCGTCGCCGGCGCCGTTGCCGCGGCCGAACTCACCCAGGTAGTCTTCGTCGAGGTTGCAGATGCCCACCCGTATGGCGGAGGCGCGGGCCGGGTCGCAACGGTTCAGCACGAAGATGCGGCCGTCGCCACCCACTACTATGTCATAGGGGTTGGCGAAGCCGCGGCCGTTGTAGCCGTTGTTCACGATTCCGATGGTCTTGACGTAATCCAGAGCGATACTGGGAGATTGAGTCTGGGTACTCACGCCGGCCCCCTTGTCTAGCCGAGATTGGGATGGGTTGACGAAGGCCCCGAACTCAGGCGAGTTGGTATTCCCTGGTGGCGGCAACAAGCCGCAGCATATTGCCCACCCGCTGCTCGGCCGCGTCTCCCGGTCGGTGACCGTTCAGGTCCAGGTCACCCTGCCGCGAGGCGAAGTCCACCAGCGCGGACCGGGTCTCATCGGAAACCTCGATGGGCCCCAGCAGGTCCAGGCAGCCGTCGGCCAGGTCCGAGGGGATGAGCACGCCATGGTCCGAGCCCGCCTCCAGCCGATCGATGATGGACCGCACGCCGGGGCTTCCAACGTCGGATAATTCCTTGGCCGCGAAGTTCACCCTCTCCACCAGCGCGCCGCTGTCGATCCATTCGACGCCCTCGTGCCAACCTTCCACCGTGGGCGGCTGCAGCAGGCCCTGGCCCATATAGAGCATGGTGTTGGACACCTTCTCGATGCCCAGGGCCGGGTTCCGGTAGTTTCCGGCCATCCGCACCGCGCCCACCACCATCTCCACCGGCCCTTTCACCCGGGCGAAACGCGCCTCCTCCGACTTGAAGAACCCGGAGTGGAACAGCGTGCTCAGCATGTCACGAATCTGGTAGTCCGAGGTGAAATAGGTGGCCGCCATCTCTTGGATGACATTCTCGCCTGCCTCGGTCACCTCGTCCGCGGCGAAGAACTGGAACAGCCGGGTGGCCAGGAACCGGGCGGTGGAATCTTGCTTCACGATGATGGCGATGATCTCTTCGCCGTTGAAACGGCCCGTCTCTCCCAGGAAGGTCTTCTCGCCGTCGTCGTGGTCCTCTTCCCGGTACTCGAAGTGCCAAGCGATGCGGCCATAGGGCCAGATGGAGTCCTTGAACGCCCGGACGGCCATATATTCCGCGTTGCCCAGCGTCCAGCCGGTGAAGGCTCGGGCACATTCCTTGACGTCGTCCTCGGAGTAGTTGCCGATGCCCATGGAGAAGAGTTCCAGCAGCTCCCGGCCGTAGTTCTCGTTCCCGTTCTCATTCATGGAGGCGCCGTGATTCTCATTGTTGTCCAGCCAGAGAATCATGGCCGGGTCCTGGGACAGCTCCAACAAAAGGTCCTCGAAGCTTCCCAGGCCGGACCGCCGGAACATGTCCACCTGGTTGAGCAGGGTGCGGGCCTGATTGAGTTTGGTGTACCCGGTGGCGAACAGTCCGTGCCAGAACAGAGCGATCTTCTCCTCCATTGGGCAGGTGGTGCTGATCATCCGGTACATCCAATAGGCGGCGGAACCGGGCAGGTCGCGCAACTCCGACTGCTCCACGTGGTAGCGGCGGATGAGGTCGTCCGGCATGTTGCCCGGGTCCGTGGGATGGAGCAGGGTCTCCACAGCGGCGTCGTACCCTATCTCAAGGTATTGCTCCAGTTCGTCGCGGCTGGCGCCGAAGCCGGCGCGCCGAAGCAGGTGGGCCATCAAAGAGGTATCGTTGCTTGTCATCACTGTCCTCGATTGCAGCAGACTGGTGGCACGGGGGGCCGGCTAGGACCGGAACAGGCTGATTTTCTCGAATTGCCCGTTGACGATGGGCGCCGCGTCCAACCCCAGCCAGTCTTCCAGGATGCCGGTGTAGGTGGACCGGAAGTCGTTATTGGACCGCAGGTCCCCTTCCGATTGCTCGGCTTCGGCCAGCGAAGGGTATTCGCCGTACATGCCGCCCTTCACGGCGCCCCCGATGAGGAAAGCCACTCCGCCCGAGCCGTGGTCGCTCCCAGAGCCGTTGTCCTTGATGCGGCGGCCGAACTCGGAGAAGATCAGGATCGCGGCGTCGTCCTCCCGGCCATGCTCCTTCAGGTCGTCCATGAGACTGCCCACCGCGCCGGCCACGTCCTCCAAGAGCTTGGCGTGGGTGGCCAACTGGCCTGAGTGGGTGTCGAATAGCCGGTGCGCGGTGTATAACACCCTGGCGCCCAGATCGGCGTGGAACACCTGGGAGATGCTTTTTACGTTCTGGGACAAAGCATCAGGCGCGTACTCCACCGACGAGGAATACATGGCGGGAGCGGTGCGAAGAATGTCGGCGCCCAGAAGCGAGTCCTGACCGGTCTGGCCCAGCAGGTCCATCACCGGGTCTCGTCCGGCGGCCCCACCGTACATCCTGGAGAAGGCCTCCAACGTGAACATTCGCAAGTCTTCGTCCTGTATGTCGGGAAATAGGCCGTAGGTATCCAGGTCACCCACTGAAGTGACGGACACGCCTGGGCAGCCCAGGGCCCGGGGCAGGCCGCGGCCGAAGTTGATTGCGGTGAGCACGTTCTCGCCTTGAGGATCAAGGTCACGGATAGCCCGGCCCAACCACCCCTCACGTCCGATGGCGTCGGGCTCGGCGGTGTGCCAGATATCCATGGACCGGAAGTGGGAGCGGTTCGGGTGCTCGTAGCCGATACCGTTGATCACGGCGACCTTGCCCTCATCCCACAGCGTCTTGATCGGCCCCAGGCTGGGATGGAATCCCACCTGGCCGTCGATGGGTATCACCTGATCCTGGGGGATGTTCACCGTGGACCGGGAATCGTAATAACGGCCGTCGCCATAGGGAACAACCGTGTTCAAATAATCATTGCCGCCGGTTAGCTGAATGACGATCAGACTCTTTTCACGACTGGTGGTGGTCATTGTTGACTACCTCCTAAGTTGGAGAAGGAGCGCCGTTCTATACTGGCCTTAGGCCGACATTGTACGCTTTGGGAGCCGTCTTTTCGAGGTACGAGATGGCCGTCGTCTTTTGCAGAAGATTCGGCAAGGCGACTCTCCCCGTTTCCGTCAATCTACGAAATTACGCCCCAGTCGGGATAGCAAGGCCAGCCCTGCATGAAGTGAGGGTATTAAGGGAACTACGACTAGAAGGCCCAGATGACATTGAAAACTCGCTCTTTGACTACAGGGCTGGACCAATCGTGAGAGGAGCCACCTTTGACGTGACATCTTCCTTCACCAGTTCCAGATGGTGGGACTGGAACTACCTTCGGGAAGCCGCGTTCCTCGCGCTGACCGTCGTCTTCGGCCTACAGCTCTTCCGGGTGTTGCTCAACGGCCTGGTGTTTTATATTCGCGACGCCCAGGGAGCAGAGGCTTTTACGCCGGGGGTGTACGCCCTCATCCTTTTCTTGCTGGCCTTCTTCGCGGCATCGGTACATAAGTTCCTGGGGCCCAGGCGTGCCCTGGTCCTGACCGGGGGTGGCCTGGCGCTGCTGCGGTTGGTTGAGCAGACGGTCCCCTGGCCGGTGGTAGACCTGGCCCTCACGACCTTCGGCACGGCATTCTTTCTCTTATTCATCCCCAACTATATCGGCCACGCGCGGGCGAAAGGGCTCCAGGGGGGTCACATGTTCGCCGTTGGGCTGCTGCTGGGCATAGGGATAGACACGGCGATCAAGGGTGCATTTGGCACCCTGGACCTTTCCTGGCAGCCCGGCGCGGTAACCCACGCCGTCGTGGCCGTGCTGGTCGTAGCCCACTGGCTGCTGCTGACGGCAGTGGTGCGGCGACCCGTACCGGATTTCCAGGCCAATGGGGGAGTATTAGGGTTGGCGCCGCTGGTGGCATTGGGGCCCATCTTGTTTCTCGAGGCCCTGCTCTTTCAGAACGTCGGCCAGCAGACCTCTCTGATAGGCTGGACCCAGCCGGTGGTTTTTCTCTGGATAGTCGTGACCAACGCGGTGGGCATCGTGGCCGCCATGGGCGTGTTGGCGCGCCCGGGCGGCGGCGCCTGGCTATCGT
>CAYMZL010000216.1:0-4842 GCA_964394825.1 uncultured Dehalococcoidia bacterium
GGCCGTGTTGAACGAGGTGTTTACCGGGGAAAGGCCGGCGGAAGGGCGGCCGGCGTACGAACTGGCGCCCGGCCTCGAACCAGTCAAGATCGTGGCTGAGAGGGCCCCCCCCGGGGGCCAAGCGCCCAAGCCCGGCGGCCCCCGGGCGGCACGACAAACCGAGCGCCCTCTACGGGCCGGTCTAAAGGGTGTCGCGCCCAAGGCCGGCGAGGCGATAACGGTTTCGGGAAGGGACGAGATCCGCATCATCGCCGACGACGCCAACAATGCCCTTTTGATCCTGGCCACGCCCGCCGACTACCGGATGGTCAAATTGGCGCTCATGAAACTGGATATCGTTCCCCTCCAGGTGTTGATCGAGGCGACCATCGCCGAGGTGACGTTGAACGATGAGCTGAAATACGGACTGCAGCATTTTTTCAGGCCCGGCGGCGGGACGACGGTTACGCTCAGTGAGCTGGCGACAGGCGCCGTGGCGCAGATCTTCCCGGGTTTCTCGGTATTTTCCACGATCGCCGGTGGCGACGTTCAACTCGTGCTGAACGCGTTGGAGACCGTGACCGACGTCAAAATCATTTCGTCGCCTCAGCTCATGGTCCTCGACAATCATACGGCGACTATCCAGGTGGGCGACACGGTGCCGTTCAAAACCGGTGAAGTCGTCCCTGCCGAAGGGGGGATCACCAGCACCTTCCAGCAGGTCGACACCGGCGTCATCCTCAGGGTGACGCCCAGGGTCAATGCCGGCGGACTCGTGATAATGGAGATCGAGCAGGAAGTGAGCGATGCCGTGCCGACCGCGAGTTCGGATATCGATTCGCCGACCATTCGACAGCGCAAAATCACCAGCACGGTGGCCATACAATCCGGCGAAACCGTGGCCTTGGGCGGGCTGATCAAGGATACCGATAGCGACATAGAGACCGGCATTCCGATACTTTCGCGCATTCCGGTCTTCGGCGCCCTGTTTGGGTCGACCGATACCTTCACGAAACGGACCGAGCTCTTGGTCCTCATCACGCCGCGTGTGGTCGGAAGCCTGCAGGACGCGCGCGACGTCACCGAGGAGCTTCGTCGTCGCATGCGGGCGGTCATCCCGTTGCGCCGAAGAATCGAATAGTCAACCGCAATATCTAGGTGTTTAGTCCCGGAGTGTGGTGTAGCGGATTGAGTTTGAATCGGTCAGGCTCCAGTGTCCAGACTTTGCAGACGTATTCGTATGGCGTGAGGCCTACTTAGAGAGATTTCAGTTCCCTCTAACCGAGCCGATTCGATTCTCTGCCGGCCCCTCTACATGGAATGCTGACGCCTATCCAGGAGTCATCCGGGGTATCTCGGAACAGAACGGTCTGCAAAACGACGTGAGCAGTCACAGACCGCCTTACAACGACACGGTCCTGTGGAAAACCTGTGGGTGAATTGTGCGTATCTTCAAATTTTACCCACAGGATATTCCCCCTCTTTACCCGGATATCGTGTACCTTGGCCTTGTCGGCATATCTCTGGTCGAGGCAGGCACACAACATCATGGGCTAGCCGGAGCTAACGGGATAAGCCTCTAACGAAAAAACGCGGAGAATTGTCATGCATATCAAGATCAGGGAAACACTTGTGGGCATGATTGCGCTGGTGCTCACGATATTCCTCGCATCCGCCACCGCCCACGCTTTCAACACCGTCATGGAGTTCATCAAATTGGATGACGGTCAGAGGGCGGTCATAGTTGACCATTCAGCCACAGGGCCTTTCGACGCTGAAGTCACCTGGAGATTTGATTCCAGCGAATGCATGCTTCAAACACTCGTCGACGATGGTGGCGGTGGCCATATCGCAACTCCCATGGCCGACGATGGTGTATTTGGCGGGAACCCGGAACATATGGATGTGGCTGACGTCGACGCCATAGCCTTGGTCCCGCTGCCGGGAGAAGAGTGTAAGGTCGACTCTAACCACGGGGAGTACATTTCGATCACATCGCCAGAGGCCGCGGCAGCGGATAATGGTGGTGGTGGTGAGCCTCCTGAGCCTCCAATGGCTAATTGCCCAGACCCGTGCACGGTGGAATTAGTGTCAGCTGGTGGTGGTGGAGCAGACTCCTTCAGTCCACCAAATATATCGATCAATGCAGGTCAAACCGTAACGTGGATCTACGCTGACCCCTCGGTTGGTCAACCTCACACGGTTACAAGTGGAGCTTGTCCTGGTGGTACTTGCACACCCGATGGAGTGTTTGACAGTGGATTTGGAGACGTGTTGGATACCACGGGGGAGATGTTCATGCATACCTTCCTTGTAGCTGGAACCTTCCCTTACCATTGCGGGGTCCATCTTGACGATATGCAAGGAACGGTCACCGTGCTTCCGTGACTCACTACTAGAGCATTTTCAGTCTTGTCGGAACCGGCCCGCTTCCCCCCACGGCCACCCGCGGAATCGTATGCTATGGGTGGCCGGAAGGGGGAGTGGGCCCGCGCCGATTCCAAGTAAACCGAAACCGTCCTGCCCCCACGAACGATACCACTTTTTAAGTTAGACCGGACACCGACGGAGGGAAGGGCCGATACGGCTGTAGCCTCCATGTAGCGGAGGCCGGATCGGAATGTCCGGTTTTGGCTGAGGGTGTTGAAGAACTCGAAGGGAGGCAGTGACCGCGCAATAATGGAATCGGCGGCAGCACCAGTGCGAATCTTTGTTGCGCCAGTGGACGTGCCGGCGAATCAATCTTGCGCCTCGGACCTCCCCAAATAGTTCTTCGACAGCCTCAGCCAACAGCGGACTCCGTTGTAATCCGATAAGAGGTGGACTCCGTCTTTCAATCCGAAAGTTCCGCGACAACGGGGTTCGCCTCCAGCTTCATGCCCTTGCCTATAACCTCGGCTACTTCATGCGCACGCTGGCCTTGCCGAAGGTGGTAGAGTACTGGTCGCTGACCACGCTGCGGGAGAAGCTTGTCAAAATCGGTGCCAAGGTCGTCCCCTATGGCCGGTACGTCACGTTCCAATTGGCCGACGTTGCCGTGCCGAGAAGCTTGTTGCAGAAAATCTTGGGCCCGATTGATGAGCTGCGACAAAGACCCGCTCCGGCGTAGGCCGAGGGATCCGACGGCAAGGTGAAAACGGCACGAGAGGTGCGTCTGAATGGCGGAAAACATGGAAAAATGGCCATTTACCGGATGGCTGCGAAGAGAATTCTGTTCCCTCAACTGTGGTGCGGGGGTATGATATCCACAGACTTGGAGGTTATCCGGGCAATGTCGGATTAAGTATAAACGACTAGTTTTTCCGAGGGGGCTCGGAGCGCGTTCCGGGCCCTTTGGCACGCCAGGGGAGACCGCGCCCGCATCGGGTCGCCCTGTAGGCGTCCCGGGATGAAAAATCGCAACCCGCCCCGGATGACTGCATAACGAGGCCTGCGGGAGCGTCCAACAGCGACACCCGACAGGAAACAGGGAGACAGGGAGGATGAAGATCCTGATCAAGACCATTTTTGCGCTGGCGGCGGTGCTGCTGCTGGCGCCCATATTCACCACCGGCGCGGTTGCCGACGGCGACATCGTCGTCAAGATCGTCGTCAAGCCCAACGGGGCGAAGAAGTTTGCCGTGATGCCTGCCGGGGCTGAGTTTCCAGAGGGGATCACCGTGGACTCCGCCGGTGACGTATTCGTGGGAACCTTTGGCGGTGAAAGCCTTAACCTGGTCCGGTTTTCAAGCGAAGGTACTTTGGAAGACTCGGTGGCAATCCCCGGCGGGCCGTTGCTGGGCCTGGCGTTTAATCCGGCGGACGGTAAGATTTATATTTGCAGCGCCGACGACCTGGCGGGAGGACCCGCTGCTTCTAGAATCCGGAGTATCAATCCCGATTTTACCGGTTTGGTGGATATAGCCGAGGTTCCAGGTTTAGGCGCGCCGGCGGACCGGACGGTGACCAACCCAGATGGAAGCATAGACACCATAATGTTCGGCAATATTGGACGGGCGCCCAATGACCTGACCTTTGACAGCAACGGAGACCTGTATTTCTCGGATTCCTTCCAGGGCGCCGTGTTCTTGATTCCCGACCCGGCAATGAATTGTCCCGGTGGCGGATGCGTTGCGCCGACCACGGTTGCACACCACCCGCTTTTGGCAACGGCGGGGTTTCCGCCTTTCGGAGCCAACGGCGTTGCCATCAAAGGGGATACCCTGTTCGTCGCCAACACTGGCGACGATACGGTCCTGACAATTGACCTGAATTTGGCTTTTCCGGTCGATCCTGTCGTCCTCGCGCGGAGTATCAACGGCGCCGACGGCATCATCTACGATAGCAACAATGACCTGTTGTGGGTGGCGGGTAACCAGGCCGACCAGGTGGTGGGCATCGACCCCGACACCGGCCGCGTAGTGGCCGAGATCGGCGAGTTCCTGGGCGTTAAAAAAGATGGCTCGGCCCGCGGCCTCCTATTCCCCGCCAGCCTTGTGGAAGTGCCCAACGGAAAAATCCTAGTCACCAACCTGGCAGTTCCGTTGGTCGGGGATGGATCGGAGCCGGAAGAGGACATCACCAAGTACACGGTCTCCATCATCAAAATACCCGAGTTCCACGACTAAGGGTGCGGCCGGAAATGGGGTACTGTCGGACAAACGCGAACTGGTCTGCAAAACCCCGTAACCGGTAGATCTCAGGCCGCAAGTTGACGCCACTCTGCCACGGCGGCGGAGCGATTGAGTTTGAGGTTTTCGCGGTTGTAAAGATGACGTTCCTGGTTGAAGTGGTTGTAAACCGAGGCATGAACGGCGGCGAATTTCCGTAGCGACTTTGCGCTCCTGAATTTCGCCATCGCTCGCTCTCGTCGCCGGAACGGCT
>CAYMZL010000217.1:0-1570 GCA_964394825.1 uncultured Dehalococcoidia bacterium
TGGGCGCCGGTGAAGAGCAGGTTGCCCACCAAGAAGGTGGGGATGCCGCTGATCCCGTACTTAAGGGCCTCTTGGTACTGGCCCATGACCGCCTCGGCGTAGGTCTTCTCCTCCAGGTGTTTCAACATGTCGTCGGCGTCTAGGTCCACGCTGTGGGCCACCGCGTGAAGCACCTCAAGCTCGCCCAGGTCCTTCCGGTCCTCCCAGAACGCCTTGTAGGCGGCGTGGTGGAACTCCAGGAACTTGCCGTGCTGCTGGGCGTACTCGGTGGCCTCCAGGGCGTACAGAGTATTTGGGGTCCGGCCCGGCGGCTTCATGATCAGGCCCGCGTCTTTGGCCTGGCCCCGCAGCGGCTCGGACAGTTCGTCGGCGGTCTCGCCGGGACGTGGGGGCCGGTCGGCGCCTTCTTTGGGGGTGTCGGGACGCAGCAGATAGGCCCGGCCCTCAACGTTTATGTCGTACTCGTTGGCCAATTTGTCGACCCGCTCCAGGCCGACGTAGCACCAGGGTCAAATATAGTCGTACCAAACCGCGATACGAACCGGCTCGTTGTCCTGTTTGGTGGTCTGGGCTTCTTCGGCCATTTGGCCCCTCCTGCCGGACACGGCGCAGCGCCGGCCGCATGGGATGAATTTCCTAACAGGGTATCATCAACCGGGGGATGGCCACCACAGATCTAGGGCGGGCTGCGGTCCAAGCCCGGGCCCGGTCTAACTCAGGTCTTCCAGTATCTTGCTCAACTCAGACAGGCCGGAGATCTTTGGACAGTCCACGGCATCAGGACCGTACCCGCTCCGGTCGATGAGGACCGCCCGCATCCCCACGCCCTGGGCGCCCATGACGTCGGAACGAAGTTGGTCGCCAACATGCACGACTTCTTCAGGATTTGCCCCGACCCGCTCCAGGGCGGCCATGAAGATGGGCGGATGGGGTTTTTCCATCCCGACTTCTTCTGAACTCACCATGAAATCCAGATAGGGCGACAGGCCGACCTGCCGGCACAAATGGCCCAGGTCCCGGCGCAGGTTGGTGATAACCCCCACCTTGTAGCCCGCCTCTCTGAGTTGTTCCAAAGCGGGCACGGCATCATTGAAGAGGACGAAGTCTTTGGGGACCGACATCGCCAACTTCCAGATCCTTTGCGCCAGGTCCATGGAAACGGCAACACCGGCGGTTTCCAGTATCAACTGCTCGTAACGGCCGAAGAATTCGAGGCGGTCTTCATCGGACCGTATGGAGAGGGCGCGGTCTTCATTCTCCCGGTTGAAGAGCACGTCGGCCACGGCATAGCCGCGGGTGATGGCTTCCTCCCGAACGGTCAGCCCCAGTTCGTGGCAGGCGGCCTGCTGTATCTCCTCCAAAGGAGGCCAGAACCGGACCAGAGTGTTGTAGAAGTCAAACGAGACCGCTTTGATCATCAGCCCGCCGTTTGGAGGCAGTCTAAGAAGCGCCGCAGAAAAAGCAACCGCCCGCTTACCAACCTCCCCGATTTCGGTCGGGGGCGGGTCAACGGGCCAAGCTGAAGCGAGGGCATTCTAGCACAAGCCGGTATTGATGGGAATGGATTCTG
>CAYMZL010000217.1:1670-4839 GCA_964394825.1 uncultured Dehalococcoidia bacterium
CAAGCTGAAGCGAGGGCATTCTAGCACAAGCCGGTATTGATGGGAATGGATTCTGACCGTGGGGCTTAAATACTCCACGCCAAGTTCTATCCATACTCCGGGTGGAGCCCTTCGGGAAAACCAGGCGCGAGATACTCCAGGCGGCCTTGCACCCGCCTGGCCCAATCGCTATGCTGAGGTTACTGTCCGGACGGAGTAACTTGATGAATGTGGCCATCGGCGCAGACCACGCCGGTTTCGAACTGAAAGGTGAGATAGTCAGGTGGCTGGAGTCCGCAGGACACCAAGTCAAGGACCTCGGCGCCCACGTCATGGACCCCGAAGACGATTATCCCGATTCTGCGGTCGCCGTAGCCAATTCGTTGCGCTCGGGAGAAACGGAAAGGGGCGTCATCATCTGCGGCAGCGGGGTCGGCGCCTGCATCACCGCCAACAAGGTGAGGGGCATCCGGGCCTGCCTTTGCCATGACACCTACACGGCGCGCCAGGGCGTTCAGCACGACGACATGAATGTGGTTTGCATCGGCGGGCGGGTCATCGGGATCGAGTTGACCAAGGCCGTGTTGGAGGCTTTCTTGGAAGCCCGCTTCATACCCGAGCCCCGGTTCCAGCGGCGATTGGACAAGCTGGCCCAGGTGGAGCAAAACGGGTTTATCTAGGGTCCCGTCACAGCTAAACCAATAGGGCCAGCAGCGCCAGCACCTGGCCAACCTCCGCGGGCGAATCCAAATGGTGGAGCGCCAGGGTCCTCTCCCGGATCGGGCCGACGTACACCGCCAATCCTCCGGCGTCTTGCACCGCAACAAACCCTTCCTCGTCGGTCTCGTCGTCGCCGAAGAACACCGGTAATGGGCTGTCCCCGCATTCTTCCCGTATCTTCTCTATGGCCTTGCCCTTACCCCAGTCCAGGTTGGGCCTGACCTCCACCACCTTCTTGCCCCTGGTGATCTTCAGTTGTCCCGCGTCCACATAGGGCGCGGCGGCCACCACAACCGTGCTGTCCACCAGGGCGCCGTAGGAATCGGGAGTATTCCTGAAATGGACGGTGAGGGTCAGCCGCTTGTTGTCCACCAGGATGCCGGGGACCGCCGCCAATTCCCGGTCCAACAACCGGGCCAACTCGGCCAGGGACGCCACGAAGGCCGGGGCCTCCGGATGCACGAAGTCCATCCCTCTGCCCCTCATCTCCAGACCGTGATTGCCCGCGTAGACCAGGCCGGGGATGGCCACCAAAGCCTCCAAATCGGCCAAGGCCCGGCCGCTGACGACTCCCACGACGAACCGGTCCATGGCGGCCAGGGCCGAGAGCGACCGGCGCGTTTCATCCGGCAACGTCGCGAGTCCGGGGCGGGCGGCGATGGGCGTCAGGGTGCCGTCGTAGTCGAATAGCAGGAGCACCCGAGACGCGCCGGCCAATCGGCGGCCTACGCTGGGCCAGATGTTGAGCAGATGGGGCATTGAATCAGGCGGCCGGAGCAGCCCGACTAAAAGCTGCGGACGGGGCGGCGGGACCGGCGGGCGCCCTGCATCAGGTCCACGAAGAGTCGGGCGGCCCACAGGTAGATGTTGTTCTCCTCCACCACGCTGCGCATTCGCACCATTCGGACGTGACGTTCCTCGTAGGGCATCTCCACGGCCTCGCAGATGGCGTCGGCGAATCTCTCGGTGGCGTAGGGGTTCACGATCACGGAATCGGTCAACTCGCTGGCAGCCCCGGTGAAGGGGCTCAAGACCAACACACCGTCTTCGTCGAACCTGCTGGCCACGTATTCTTTGGCCACCAGGTTCATGCCGTCGTGCAGAGAGCTGACCACGCAGAAGTTGGCGATGCGCCGCAGCGCCGCCAGCGTAACCGCGGGCAGGTCGTCGGGCAGATAGACGATGGGCAGCCAATCGTCGGTGGCGAAGCGGCCGTTGACGTTGTTCAACTCCTGGTCGATCTGGTCAGATAGACGCTGGTAAGCGTCGATATCGGTCCGGCTCATCACGCCGGCCTGGATGAACACAACCTTTCCGATATATTCTGGGTATTTCTCCAGGAACCGCCCGATGGCCCGGATACGGTGGGGGATGCCCTTGGTGTAGTCGATGCGGTCGATGCCGAGACCAACGATCTTCCCCCCCAGGTCCATCTCCTCGGTCAACCTGTCGATCTCTTCGGTCACTTCGGGGCTTCGGGATTCCTGGGAGATCTGCTCAAAATCGACGCTGATGGGGAAGGGCCTGACCAGTGTCGGTTCCTCATTTTGATAGACCAAGTTATATTCGTCGTGGACGCTGGAGCCCAATACCCGGGACGCGGCCTCCATGAAATTGTCGCAGTGGTCGCCGATATGGAAACCAAGGAGGTCGTTGCCCAACAGGCCGTCGAGAAGCTGGTCGCCCCAGGGACAGATGCGGAATATCTCGTAGGTGGGCCAGGGTATGTGCCAGAACTGGCCGGTGATGATGTTGGGGTCGGCCTCACGGAGCAGACGGGGCAGCAAGGCCAGATGATAGTCCTGGGTAAACACTGCCGCGGGGCGGCCGTCGACCTCATCCAAGACCTGCTTGGCGAACTCGTTGTTCACCGACTTATAGGTCTCCCAGTCCGAGGTGTGAAAGGTGGGCTCTATGAACGCGTTGTGGCACAGCGGCCACAGGCCTTCATTGGAGAAACCGTAGTAGTACCCCTGCTGCTCTTCCTTGGTGAGCCAAACCAGCCTCAGGGTGTAGGAGGGGTCGTCGGGAGGGACCTGGATGCGGTTCTTTTCGTCGACGGCGAGCCAGTCTCCCTTGCCGCCTCCGTAGGCGACCCAGGTGCCCCCGCATTCTTGCATCAGCGGGTCGATGGCGGTGGTCAATCCGCCGGCGGGAGAGGCATAGCTAAGCTCGCCTCCAACCAGATCGTGGACGTAAGGTTGGCGGTTGGAGACTACAATCAACCGGTAGTCACCGATCTCCCGGTGGACCAACCGTCGGAGTTTTTCCCGGGTCCAAGTGGGTTCACCCATCACCCTACCCCCTATGACCCCTTCGTTGGAGCGGGCCGGCGTCTCGGTTTCTGGCTTTTTATCAGAAAAGAATCAGCGGCGCAACAGCGGGCCGTCGCACACCGCAAGATAAAGTGAGCGCACGGTGATTCCAGATGAATTTTTTCATACTAGGCGTCAAAGGTCAACCGTAGACG
>CAYMZL010000218.1:0-4835 GCA_964394825.1 uncultured Dehalococcoidia bacterium
GCGTTTCAGGCCCATCTCCTGGGGGCTTAGACCCATGGCCAGCCCGATGGCCTGAGGCATGTGGAGGGTGGGTAGGTCGATGGGCCGTCCGGCCTGTGCCGCCGCCTTGGGCTGGAAGCTGTCCAGGTTCAGGTGGCACAGCGTGCACGGCGTGATCATGGCGTCGGCGCCCAGGTCCTTGGCCTCCAGGGTGTGCTTGCTCACCATGGCCATGGAGTTGCGTTCGTTGATCGTCAGGATGGGGAATCCGCAACAGCGGGTCTTGCCCGCGAAGTCCACCACCGTAGCGCCGATGGTCTCGATGATTTTCTCCAGCGAGTCCAGGCGTTCCGGGTGGTCTTCGAACTCCAGCGCGTCGGTGGGCCGGACGATGTAGCAGCCGTAGAAGGGCGCCAGCCGCATGCCGGCCAGAGGGCGGGTGATCAAGCTCAGCAGCTTGTCCAGGCCCACGTCTTCGATCAACACCCACAGCAGATGCTTGGGGTTGGCGTTGCCCTTGTATTCCAGGCCCTCATCGGCCAGAAAGCCGTTGACTTTGGCCAGGTAATCAGGGTTCTTCAGCCGGTGGTTGGCCTGGCTCATGACCCCCTGGCAGGTGCTGCAGATGGTCAGTATGGGCAGGTCCAGCGCCTCGGCCATGGCGAAGGTACGGGCGTTCAGGGTGTCGCCCAGCAATTCGTTCTTCTCTTGGAGGACGCCCGCGCCGGTGCAGGACGCGGCGGGCATCTCCTGGAGCTCGATGTCCAGCTTCTCGCAGATCAACTTGGTCGCCGGATACAGCTCCGGGCAACCGCCTCGGGACACACAACCTGGGAAAAAGGCGTACTTCAACGCCGGCCTCCGTTATTTACTGGATTTGACACTCTGGGCATCGGCCCAAGGGACTAGCGCTGCTCCGGCCCTTGCACCTTGTCAAATATCTTCCGAACGTTTTCGGCTTTCTCGATCTTCTTATGGATGATGGGCGGCATCTTGCCGTGGGTCAGCGCCTGGATGGCGATCGGCGCGTAGCCGGCCAGTGCCGATATGTTGGTTATGCCCACCGATTTGGGCACCAGCCGGAGCTCGTCCAGCCAGCCGCTGTGCTCGAGAGAGTCGCTGAAAGCCTCCGTGTGACGAGCGCCGTTGGTGTTGTGGAAACCGGCTTCCATCGCCTGGTCCCGCAGGGCCATGATGCGGTCCATGGGCGCGACACCCTTGGGGCAGGCCGTCACGCACTCCAAGCAGCGGGTGCAGTCCCACATGCCGGAGGGTTTGGTCAGCTCTTCCAGCCGGTCCTTGGAAAGGCCGTTCTCGTCGCCGTCCCGCGGGTCGGCGGTGAAGCGGTAGGCCTTGGCCAGGGCAGCCGGTCCCAAGAATGACGGGTCCACCTCCATGACCGTGCAGTCGGAAACGCAGGCGCCGCACATGATGCAGGCGGTGACGCCGGACAGGTGCAGCATGGCCTCGTTGGAGGCGATGTATTCGGCCTCGGGCTCGGGGCCCTCGTGTTTCAGATAGGGCTCGACCTCCATGATCTTGTCCCAGAAGAGGTCGAAATCGACCACCAGGTCTTTGATAACCGGCATGTTCCCCATGGGTTCGACGGTGATGACGCCGTCTTCCATGACATTGCCGGCCTGAATCTTGCAGGCCAGTCCGGCGTGCCCATTGATCCGCATGGCGCAGGAGCCGCAGATGGAGCTGCGGCAGGAACAGCGCAGGCTGAAGGTCCCGTCCGTATCCTCGCGGACCTTGATCAGGGCGTCCAGCACCGTGCCGTTATCCTCGATGGCCACTTGGAAGTCCTCCCAATAGGACTTGGGATCGGCGGCTTCCGGGTCGAACCGTTGTACCCTTAGCGTGACGTCCATCGGCTAGTATTTCCTCTCTTCGGGGGTCCACCTAGTGATGCTGACGGGAGCATAGGTAATTTCGGGACCCACCTCTCCCTTCTTGACCACCAGGTGTTTCATCCAATTTTCGTCGTCCCGGTCGGGATAATCGGTGCGGGCCTGGGCCCCCCGGCTGTCCTTGCGGTCCAGGGCGCTGATGGCGATGGGAGTGGCGCAGTTGAGCATGAAGCCCAACTCCAGGGCAAATACCAGGTCGGTGTTGAACACCTTGCCCTTGTTTTCAACCGGCACCGTCTTAAACCGCTTCTCCAACTCTTTCAGGTCGCCCAGGGTTTCTTGCATGCCCTCTTCATTCCGGTAGACCGCCAGGTTCCGATTCATGGAGTCGCCCATGCCCAGGCGGACGGCGGCGATCCGGTCACCGTTCTGGGGGCGGTCCAAGAGGTCCTGGATACGCGTTTCCTCGTTGCGCACGGCTTGGTTAACGTCGAACTCAACGTACTCGACACTGCGGGAAGCCTCCGCGGCGTGGTTGCCCGACCTTTCTCCGAAGACGATGGTGTCCAGCAGGGAATTGGCCCCCAAGCGGTTGCCGCCGTGGACGCTGACGCAGGCGCACTCGCCGGCCGCGTACACGCCGGGCAGGTTGGTCTGGCCGTCGATATTGGTGCGGATCCCACCCATGGCGTAGTGCATGCCGGGGCGGATGGGAATCGTTTCCTTGATCATGTCCACGCCCGCCAGGTCGATGCCGATCTCGCGGATCTGGCTGAGCTTCTCCATGATCAGGGCCTCGCCCAGGTGGCGGCAGTCCAGGTAGATGCAGCCGTTGACGCCGTTGCCGGCGTTGATCTCGGTCTGTTCGGCCCGGGAGATCACGTCGCGGGAGGCCAGCTCCATCATGTTGGGAGCGTACTTCTCCAAGAAACGGTTGCCGTCTTTATCCAGCAGGTAGGCGCCCTCGCCCCTGGCCGCCTCGGAGATCAGCACCCCGCTCCCAGCCAAGGTGGTGGGGTGATACTGGACCATCTCCATGTCCATGAGCTCGGCCCCGGCGTTGTAGGCCAAAGCCACGCCGTCGCCGGTGCAGATGAGGGCGTTGGTGCTGGGCTCGAAGACCCGGCCGAAACCGCCGGTGCAGAAGATGACCGTCTTGGCGCGGATGGCGTAGACCTGGCCGGTGCGTATCTCCAGGGCCATCACACCGCAGACCTGGCTGTCTTCGATGATCAGCGAAGTTACGAACCACTCTTCGTAGCGGCGCACGCCCGACTTGATGAGCTGTTCGAACATCACATGGAGCAGTGCTTGTCCGGTGAAGTCGCCGACGAAGAAGGTCCGGGCGACACGCTGTCCGCCGAAGGCCCGGGTGCCAAGTTTACCTTCGTCGTCACGGTTGAAGGTGACGCCGAAGTGCTCCATGTCGATTAGCGCCTGACCCGCCGCCTGGCACATGACCTCGATCGCGTCTTGGTCGCCCAGGAAGTCGCTGCCCTTCACGGTGTCATAGGCGTGGTCCTCCCATCCGTCGCCGCGGTCGGTGAGGGCCGCGTTGATGCCGCCCTGGGCCGCGTTGGAGTGGCTGCGCACCGGATGTACTTTGCTGATGATTGCGGTGTCGGCGCCGCCGGCCCGGGCCGCGATGGCCGCCCGCATTCCCGCCAGTCCCGCGCCGATCACCAGGACATCATGCTCGAGCATGCGTCTCTATTTCCTCCAGATTCACCTTAATGGTAGGGAAGGCCCACAGCTTGTTTCCAAAGCCGCGGACCGCCCAATAATATAACAAAAGGTGTCCCCTATCCAGATTCCCACGGACACAGCCGCAGCCTTTCTATCTCTTCGGCAACAGGGGCTGGGCCAAGAGCATCGAAGCGATGGTCTTCCCGTCTTTGATCTCCCCGGTCTTGAACATGGCCACGGCCTGGTCGAAGGGCAGACGGACCACCTCGATGTTCTCGTCTTCGTCGGCCTCAAGCCGGGAGGGTGTCAGATCAGTGGCCAGGTAGGCGTGCATGAACTCGGTTGCCCAACCGGGGGCGACCCAGAAGCTGGATAGGTGCCGCAGGTTGCCGGCGGTGTAGCCGATCTCTTCCTGAAGCTCCCGCAGCACGGCGTCCTCGGACACCTCGCCCTCTTCCACCCCGCCGGCGGGCACCTCAAGGAGGGCTTCCTCGGCCGGCTTCCGGTATTGGCGCACCAGGACCACGTTGCCGTCCTCGTCCACCGGCACGATGCATACAGCGTGAGAGTGCTCGACGATCTCCCTGGTGGCGCTGTTGCCGCTGGGCATGCGCACGGTGTCCACGCGCACGTTGATGATGTTCCCCTCGTAGATGCGCCTGGTCTCAATCGTGGGCTCGGAGAGCGTGGGTTCGGATAGGGAATTTGCTGGAATTCCCGAGGTGGGTTCAGGCGCGTTTTCAGGCATGTCTACTGGCCGCGGATGCTGAAGCCCAACCGGCGGGTCAGCGTGCCGAAGAAGTAGCTGGATGGATGAGCCCGCAGGAACCGGGCCTTGTGGGGGCTTTGTTTCAATTCGACCCGGTCGCCCAGGTCCAGGGGGTAGTCCACGTAGCCGTCCACGCTCAGGATGGCGGGTTGGTGACCCTCCAACGTCAGAGTTACTTCGGTGGAAGCCCTGAGCACCAAAGCCGCGCTGAGACCCATGTGGGCCGCCACGGTCTTGAGCACCATGGAGTCGGACTCGGGGTCCAGGATGGGGCCGCCCACCGCCAGGTTGTAGCTGGTGCTGCCCGTGGCCGTGGACACGATCACGCCGTCGGCCCGGAATGTGGTGAGAGGGGCGCCGTCGATGGTCCCCGCGATGGTCACCACCTGGGACACCGCGCCCCTGGTCAGCACCACGTCGTTCAGCGCGTGGTAGGGGCCATTGGCGCCGGCCGATCTGGCCCTGATCACCGTGGCTTGCAGCATATTGCGTTCGTCCAATCTTGAGCCGCCGTTGAAGTAGAAGGGCAGCCGGTCCATGGCCTCGTC
>CAYMZL010000219.1:0-4820 GCA_964394825.1 uncultured Dehalococcoidia bacterium
GCGGCGACCGCCTGCTCACTTCCATTGAAGCCGTCTACGTGGGCTACGACGCCGCAACCGAGTCCAGCAAGCGGGTCCCCGACGACATCCGCAGGCTCGTGAACCATTTCGAGGAAACCGGCGAAGTGCTGCCCATGGACCAGTTCCCCGAACTGGCCAAGGCGACCTCGTTCGAGGAGAAGTAACCACCCAAAGCGTTGACGATATCCGTAACCCTGGCTAGACTGGAAGATACTCCACAGGCGGCTGGCTGACCGCTGACCGCTGAGAGCTGACCGCTTTTTATGGCCCGATTATTCGACCTCCATATCCACACGACCAAGGGCAGCAGCGATAGCAGCCTGACCCCCGAAGACCTGATACTGGAAGCGGACCGCCTGGGTCTGCGCGGCCTCTGCCTCACCGAGCACTCCGGCCCCTGGGACCGGCACGAGTTCAAGCGGTTCGCCAGCCTCCACAACGTGGTGCTGATACGCGCCATGGAGGTGGAAACCGACTTCGGGCATATGCTGGCCTTCGGTCTGGACCGCTATCAGGCGGGCTTCAACAAGGCCGCGAAACTGCGTAAGGCGGCCACGGCGGCCGGCGGGTTCGTCGTCACCGCCCATCCCTTCAGGGGCGTCCTCGGCGGGGGCGGCCGCAGCCGCGCGCTCATCTACCAGTCCATCCCCGACCCCCTGCCGAAATCGCCGGAGCAGGCCCTGGAACACCCGGTGTTCAAGCTGGCCGACGCGGTGGAGGTGGCCAACGGCGGCACCATCGACCGGGAGAACGATTTCGCCATGGCGGTGGCCGGACTGCTGAAGATGCCGGTAACCGGGGGCAGCGACGCCCATTCGGTCCACGGGCTGGGCAAGTTCCTAACCGAGTTCCCCGACGAGGTCAAGGACGAAGCCGAATTCCTGAAGGCCCTTCATTCCAAGCGATTCCATCCGGTCACCGGACTGCGGACCGGGAACTTGAAGCCGTACACCATCCCATAAAGTTACCCCAATCGCGGCTTAAAGCTGTAACTTTGGGGTCGAACCGGCGTCTCGGCCCGTGCTAAACTGCGCGAGTCACGGCAATGGGTTATGGCAATCATCGTGTGAGGTTGTGACGGGGTCAAATGGTCCTTTTCGATACAGACATCTCCCCCTTTGAACAGGTCAACGTCGCCCTGGACCTGGAGACCACCGGCCTGGACTCCTCCCGCCACGCCATCCTGGAGATCGGCGCCGTTAGGTTTCGCGGCGACGAGGTAATCGAGACCTATCAGACCCTGGTCAACCCCGGCGTGCAGATCCCCGAATTCATCCAGCGCCTGACCCACATCACGCCCCAACAGGTGAAGCGGGCGCCGTTCTTCTCGTCGGTCTCCTCCGAGATCGAGGACTTCCTCGGCGCCGACCCGATCATCGGCCACAACATCTCCTTCGATCTCGGCTTCCTGGCCAACAACGGCGTCAAGCTCAACAACCCCTCCTACGACACCTGGGACCTGGCTTCGGTCTTCATGCCCCGGTCCAGGCAGTACTCCCTGAAGTACCTAACCGCCCACTTCGGAGTCGAGCATAAGGACGCCCACCGGGCCCTGGCCGACGCCATGGCCACCAAGAACGTGTACATCAAGCTGCTGCGCCTGGCCGCCGAGCAGGACTCCGGGTTGTTGAGCTATCTCTCCAACCTGGCGGCCCGCAGCCGGTGGTCCATCAGCGGGGTCCTGGCCGGTCTTCAGGGCATCAGCGGCCAAGCCTCTTCGATGGCGCCAAGCGGGGTGGGGCTTACCGGCCTCGATCTGGAGCAACTGGCCGTCCGGCTGGGCTCCCCGGAGAAACGCCGCGCCGACCCGTCGCTCAGCGATCTAAGCGAGGACAAGATCGCCGGGCTGTTGTCCCAGAACGGCCCCTTCGCCAAGGTGTTTTCCGGGTTCGAGCACCGGCCCGAGCAGGAAGAGATGCTGGCCGGCGTCACCCAAGCCATCCACCACAACCAGCACCTGGTGGTGGAGGGCGGCACCGGGGTGGGCAAGTCCATGGCCTACCTGCTGCCCTCGGCGCTCTTCGCCATATCCAAGGGACAGCGGGTGGTGATCTCCACCAACACCATCAACCTGCAAGAGCAGTTGATGAACAAGGACATCCCCGCGCTCACCGAAGTGTTGGAACAGTCGGGGCTGGTCCAGAAAGGCGTCCTCAAGGCCGCGCTGCTCAAGGGCCGGACCAACTACCTGTGCCTCAGACGCTGGAACCATCTGGCCCGCAGCGATTCGCCGACGGTTGACGACGCCCGCCTCCTGTCCAAGACCTCGGTCTGGATGCAAGAAACCCTGAGCGGCGACCGGGCGGAGATAAATCTGGCGGGGCGGGACGCCGGTTCATGGAACCACATCTCGGCCGGCGAAAAGGGGTTCTGCCCCGGCCTGCGGGACGGGACGCCCTGCTTCCTAAGGGCCGCCAGAGAGCGGGCGGAGCAGGCCCATATAGTGGTGGTGAACCATGCCTTGCTGCTGTCCGACCTGACCCGGGGCGGCGGCCTCATCCCCGATTACCAGCACTTGGTCATCGACGAGGCCCACAACCTGGAAGACGAGGCCACCAGGCAATTGGGCTTCAGCGTGTCACAGGACAAACTGGATGAGGTCTGGGAACCTCAGGTCCGGTTGACCACCCAACTGCGGCAGGCGATGGCCGCCGAAGGCCTGGCCTCGGCGGTGCGGCAGGAAGCCGAGAACGCCGTGTCCGGCGTGGAAGGGGAGGCGGCCAGGATTCGGCAAACTTGGGCCCGCCTCTGGGCGGAGGTCGAGCGCTTCCAGGCCAATGAGAAGTCCGGTTCCCAGGACAACGGCCCCCAACTGTTGATCACGCCCCAGATACGGAGCACCAAGGGTTGGGCCGACCTGCATCTGGCCTGGGAGAACCTGGACGTAGGACTGCAGCAGGCCGCTCAGAACGTGGGCCGGTTGCACCACTTCCTGGAATCGACCCAACTGCCCGCCGCCGGCGACCAGCCGGCCCTGGTCATGGAAACCGCCAATCTGATGGACGATGTGGAATCCCTGAGGGAGCAGTTCGACTCCATCTTGGGCAATCCGCTGGACGACGACATCCACTGGATCGGCAACGACCAGGTGCGGGGCAACGCCACCGTCTCCCTTAACTCGGCGCCCCTGGACATCAGCGGGACCCTGTCCGCCAATCTGTTCCAGCATAAGGACAGCGTGGTCCTGACCAGCGCCACCCTCAGCACCGAGGGCAGTTTCGAATACTTCAAGAGCCGGGTCGGGGTGGGCAGCGACTGCCAGGACCTGTTGGTGGGTTCTCCCTTCGATTATCAAAAGGCGGCGCTGCTCCTGATACCCGAGGACATGCCGCCGCCAAACTCCGACCGATACATCGATGCCATGGTCAAAGTATTGACCGACCTCGGCACGTCGATGCAGGGGCGGACCATGGCCCTGTTCACGTCCTACGCGTCGTTACGGGCGGTGGCCCAACGGCTCCGCGCCCCGCTGATGGGCGAGGGCATCCAGGTGCTGGCCCAGAGCGTGGACGGCTCGGCTCAGCAGTTGATGACCCGGTTCGGGGAGGAACCCAACAGCGTGCTCCTGGGGACCAGCAGTTTCTGGGAAGGGGTGGACCTGCCGTCGGGGATGCTGAAAGCCCTGGTGTTGACCCGGCTGCCCTTCCAGGTGCCCACCGACCCCATCGTGAAAGCCCGCTCCAATCAATACGAAGACCCATTCAATGAATTCTCCGTCCCCCAGGCCCTGCTGCGGTTCCGCCAGGGTTTCGGCCGCCTGATCCGCAACAAAGAAGACAAGGGGACCATCGTCATCATGGACAACCGCATCACGGGGCGCTCCTACGGCAGGTCCTTCTTGCGGTCCATCCCCCCGTGTACCCTGCAGCCCAGCAACCTGAGCAACGTCGGCGCACAGGCCGCCAAGTGGATCGCCTAAACGAATTTCATCAGCACCTGGCCGCAATAATCGGCATTTAAGAATCCGTTCTTCCTGAGCCTGTCGAACCACCTGCTACGTGCCCTTCGACAAGCTCAGCAGCCGCAAGTATCCAGACTGTCGGTTTGGCTTAACACCGATTGACCATAAGGGTGGCATGGTGATTATAATGCTCGCAACACAGCCAGGGTCCGCGAGGGAGAAAAAGGTATGCGGGACAGGCCAGTGCAAGTGTCCATCACTGCAACCAACTTGGATGCGGAATATGCCGAAGACGAAGCTGGGGCAATATCCAGATACCACGGCAAAGTGCTGGAAGTCACAGGCGTGATACACAGCACGCCGGGTAGGAGTAGCCGCGGTAAACTTGCGGTCACTTTGCAAGGCCGTGGGCTCGGCTCATCTCTTACCTGCTACTTTCTGGAGAGCGAAGCTAGCATCGTCCCTGGGCTCGCGCAGGGACAGACTGTAACCGTGAAAGGTAGGGACGACACCTCCAACTGGTTCTTAATAATCCTGCGGGACTGCGTAGTCGTTGAGGTTGGGGAACTACAGTCTCCACACTGACAAGTGTCACAACAGGCCCCGGTTGAGCGTACGGGGTGTTTTATTGCTACAGCTGTCTATGGAAATGCAGAACACCCCAACGTTCGCTTACTGCGGGAGTTCAGGGATAAGGTTCTATTGTCGTCGGCATTAGGTAGGTCCTTCGTTAGTTCTTTTTACCTCATATCACCTGTTTTGGCAACTTTCATTCGTTCTGCGATAGCTAAATTCATCATTAAGACGCTGATCCTACGACCTGTGATTCTGTTCGTCAGGCAAGAGCTTGAGAAAAGGAGCAAATGATGCCCACTAGGACATGCGATAGCTGTGGCAA
>CAYMZL010000220.1:0-4813 GCA_964394825.1 uncultured Dehalococcoidia bacterium
AAATGGATCACACCTTCCACCGTGATGGGGTTGTTCTCGCCCCTATGGCCCAGGATGGCTAGATCTTCCGGAGCGATCTCTCCGGTGGTGGCGATGGCCGATTCGTTGGCCGCGGCCAGACCACGTATCAGGCCGTCCAGCGGGTCGCCCGCATGGTCGGTCACCGCAGCCGCGCGCCGGTCATTCTCAACGTCGCTGCGGGTGATGTTGGGGTCGTCCTCTTTGGTGATCAGGACTGCCTTTTCCATCCAGAAGTGCTGTATCTCCGCGATGTGGGCCAACAATTGGGCCACGGTCCATTCATCCGGGGCCGGCACCTGACGGGCTTCTTCTTCCCCGACGCCGTCGACCGCGTCCACCACCACTTGGTGCGCCGAGCGGAGCATCTGTTGCAGCATGGGTATCTGCTCTTGTTCCATCGTCATAACCGGGTCCTAACCGGCCAACTTGAAGTATTCGATGTCGGTGATGGACCCTTCCCGCTGGTCCGACGGCTTCCAGACCGCCTGCACCGGCATCCCAATCTTTAATAAGCCTTTGATCTCCTCGATGTCATCGCCTATGTCATCTTCAAATCCACCCATCTTGTGCAGGATGCACATCCCCGGGCTGGCCCCGTCGATCTCCACCACCACCGGGACCTCCGGGGTGCGGCGTCTGGAGGCGTCCCAATTGACCATGGATATGGAGAAGGTGTTGATCTTGCCGGTGTCGGAAAGCTCCACCCAGTCGTCCAGGGGCCGGAAACAAAGCTCGCAGAAGGCGCGGGGCGGGACCATGGTGCGCCGGCATTCGGGGCAGCGGATCCCCATGATCCGGCCGGCTTTGAGTCCTTCCAGGTACCGGCCCATGGCGATGCCCGCGTCCCAGTGGTACTCGGCCTTGACGTGCCACATGGATATCAGCACCTCGCCTTGGGTGAGGGCATGGTCGGTCAGAGATGTGCCGCTGAATGGCTTCATGACTATTTCCCCATCACGACGACGGTGCCGACCTGCATCAGGTCGCCCCAGGCTTGGGCTACCCCGCGCCGCACTTCCCGTTTCACTTGGCGCGGCCCTGCCTCGCCCTGCAACTGCCAGTAAATCTCGGCGCACTTCATCAACCCCGCTGCGGCGATGGGGTTGCCGACGCCCAGCAGTCCGCCCGAGGGACTGGCCGGGATGCCGTGCTCCGTGTCCCGGTCCCAGAACCCTTCCTCCATCAATCTGGGGGCCTCGCCTTTGTCGGCCAGCATCAGTCCTTCCAAGTGATGTAACTCTTTGTAGGCGAAGGGGTCGTAGGGCTCGGCGACGTGTATGTCCCGCTTGGGATTGGTGACGCCCGCCATCTCGTAGGCCATGCGGGCCGCCTTCTCCACGTACCGGGGATAGTAGAGGTCGCGGTTGGTCCAGAACGAGGTGTCCAGGTTCCAACCCACACCCTCGATCCAGACCGGGGGTTTGCTCATGCGGCGGGCGAACCGCTCCGATGCCAGGACCATGGCGCCGCCGCCGTCGCTGATGGGTGAGACCATCAGCCGCTGCACCGGCCAGGACATGATCTCCGAAGCCATGATGTCCTCGATCTCGAAGTCGCCGGCCACGCCCAATTGGGCGGAGGGGTGGTCCATGCCGTTGCGCTTGTTCTTCTGGGCGACCTTGGCGAAGGTCTCCATGGGCACGCCGTAGGTCTGCATGTAGCGGTTCATCTCCAGGGAGAAGATCCACAGCAGGTTCACCCCCAGCGGCCGCTCGGTGAACTGGTCGTAGATGGCGTTGAACGCTCCCTGGGGATGGGGCAATGCCGGCGACATCTTCTCCTCGGCCACCACCAGGCAGGTGTCGAACTGGCCGCTGGCGATGTGATACCAACCGGTCACCAGACCGAACACCCCGGAGCCGCCGCCCACGTAGGTGCGCATATAGGGTTTGCCCCAGGCGCCGGCCCCGTCGGCAAAGTACTCGCCGTTCATGTGGACGCCGTCGAAGGCCTCGGGCGCCGTCACGGAAACGACGCAGTCGATGTCGTCGATGGTCATCCCGGCGTCTTCCAGGGCGGTCTTGGCGGCCTCGAAGGCCAGCTCTTTCGGCGTTTCCAAGGCCCGGCGCATGAACTTGGTCAGCCCGGCTCCCAGCACGGCTACTCTATTCTTGTAGGGCATCTTTACCCGGTCCCCAGGACGGCCACACCGCCAGTTGCGGTGGGGATGCCGCGCCACGACTGCGCCAGCCCGACTTTGACGTCCGAAATTTGGCGTTCTCCGGCCTGGCCCCGCAGTTGCAACACCACTTCCAACACGCCGCGCAACCCTGACATGTCGTAGGTGTGGCCACAGCCCAGGTTGCCGCCGGATACGTTCACCGGCAGGTCTCCGGTGGGCGAGAACAGTCCCTCTTGGAGCAGCCGGCCCGACTCGCCGGGACCGGCCAGCCCAAGGGCTTCCAGGTGCTGCAGCTCTTTGTAGGAGAAGGTGTCGTCGACCTCGGCGAAGTCGATCTCCGTCACCGGACTGCCGATGCCCGCCATCCGGTAGGCCCGCTCCGCCGCCTGCTCGATGTATCTGGCCCGGTGCAGTTCCCGTTCTTCGATGTTGGGGGTGTCCTGGCTCCATCCGATGCCGTTGATGAAAACCGGCTCCCCGCCGATGCGGGAGAGCATGGACTCCCTGGCCAGCACAAACACGATTGCGCCGTCGGCCAGTCTGGCGATATCGCCGCGTTTTAGGGGTTCGGCCTCGGGCCGCGAGTCTAGGATGTCGTCCGCGGTCAGGTCTGCCGGATAGGCGGCCAGCGGGTTGGAGAGGGCGTTGTGGCGGTTCAGCGCGGCCACCATGGCGGCCTGCCGCTCGGTGTTGCCGGTCTCGTCGAGAAAGGCCCGCATCTCCAGCCCGGCGACGTAATGGGGGTGGAACGCCAGGGGACGGGCGAAGATGGGGTCCAGGGCGAAGGCCTCGATGTGGGCCGGATAGTCGATGTTGGACGCCTTGCTGTGTCCTTCGATCACCGCCAGGTCAAGCTGCTCGGTCTGAAGTTGCATCACCAGAGAAGCGATACCTGTGATGCCGTCGGCGGTAACGGTTTGGACCGGCTTGAGCACCGCGCCCAGTTGGTCGGGAACGTACTCGTCGGCGATGGCCGTGCCTTCGATGTAGTCCTCGGTGATGGAGACGAAGGTGCTGACGTCGTCGGGGCTGATGCCGGCGTCATTATAGGCCTTGACGGCGGCCTCGAAGATCAGCTCCCGGAAGGAGACCTCGGGCGAAACGGAGCGGAAGGCTGTGTAGCCGGCTCCAACTATGGCGACCCGCTCGAACATGGCACCTCAGGGTTTGGGCTTTGGAACGTCGGTCCTCATATGGCTCCACGCCTAATCGTGGAAGAAGTCTGAGCATACCAGAAAGTGGGAGCCGGGTGAAGGTTCGCCGCCGCCGGGAAGGGCGCCACGCCCAGCGTTAGAAGGGCCCTTCGCCGTCATCCCACAGATCCGGGTCCTCTAATAGGCCTTCCTCTGGGTAGCGGGCCGGCCGCAGTTTGGACGCCACGAACCGGATGGACACCGCCGCCAAAACCAATAGCATCAGGCCGCCCAGGAGCCAGCTATTAAAGAACAGGATGAGAGACGGATTTCCGGAGCCCGGCGCCGATGGGGCCGGGGCCGGTGCGCCGGGAGCGTCTCCCGCCCAACGGGTGTCCAGTCCATCGACGTTGAAGCCGTACACATTCATCAGTGAAGCATCCACGTTTTCGCCCCTTCCCAGTTGGGCAAGGAACTGCTGGAAATTGGGCTCGCCGAATTCATTGATCAAGAACGCCACGACACTCAGTGACTTTTGGTAAAAAGCGCCGATGGCGTGGGGTGTGCCCGTCACGCTGTTCATGGTCTTGAGCGGGTTCGTCCGGGAGCTGAGGCTATCCCCGCTGTAAACCCTCGATGAGGGGTCCATGTAGCTGGCGAATCCCTCGTCCAACCAAGCAGGCGTCGATAGGGCGCCGTCCCCCATCGCCTGGCCGAACAACAGATGGGCAGCCTCATGGACGATCAGTCCCCGGTTCATCCCCAGTCCGAGAAAGAGACTCAGCTCTTGGAAGGCGAATCCTTGGAAGGTCCGCTGTTCGGTGGTGGTGCGGCTCTGTTGGGGGAAGGCGGCCAGGGTGTCCGAGCGCCTGCTGTAGATTACTCCCTTGATCTTGCCGGCCGGCTCAAGCCGTAAAAGTTCTTGCAGACGCTCCAGGTCCAATTCCAAACTCCGGGCCACCGCCCTAACCCTGGAGTCCGGCTGGTCGTAGTAAAGCAGGGTGAGCGGGCCGATCTCAATCTCCTCCCAGTCGAACCGGGTGTCTGAGTACTCCACCACGGCGGGTTCGGTGCGCAGCACGTTGCCTTCGGAGTCCGTGATCTCGTAGTAATACTCAACCTCGGTGCCCGGCGGCAAGTAGGTGGATACCACTCCCGCGAGGTTCAGGCGGGCGGTGATCCGGTTGGAGGGTACAAAGTCCGGGTAGGCATAGGCCCATATCCGGCTGCCAACGGTCCGGTAGAAGATGCGGACCTCCACGATGTCGGCGTCTCCCTCGGCAGTAATCGACAGGTCCACGTTGCCGGGGAATTCCACCTCGGCGCCGGTCGCTACAACCTCAATGGTCCCGCCGGCCGCGGACAGGCTGGAAACCGTCAATAAGGAAACGATAAAGACCCCAGCCAGGGGAAGAAAAATGGCGCGCCGGACTGTCGTCCGGGCCGTTATCTGGGCCGTTATCAATGAAGAGAACGATTGGAGGATGGAGCTTGGCAAATCTACCGGGCTTCCGGGTTGAGATTAAGCGCCAGCGTA
>CAYMZL010000221.1:0-3592 GCA_964394825.1 uncultured Dehalococcoidia bacterium
CTCGCTGCCCCTGGTTCTGAAGGGAGTCAGGATCTCCGAGGACGCCAAGATCGCCGCGGAGAGCGGCGTTGAAGGCATCTTGGTGTCCACCCACGGCGGGCGGCAGTTGGACCAGACCATGGGCTCCATCGAGATGGTGCCGGAGATAGTCCAGGCGGTGAAGGGCAACTGCGAGGTATACCTGGACTCGGGCGTCCGCCGCGGCAGCGATGTCATCAAGGCCCTGGCGTTGGGCGTCAAGGCCGTGGGCATCGGCCGGCCATTGTACTGGGGTCTGGCGACCGAGGGTTCCGACGGCGTCCACAACGTTCTGGAGTTGCTGCGGGAGGAGGTCGACCGTTGCTTGGCCTTCTGCGGTCAGAGCGACGTCACCAACCTCGATTCGGCCCTGATCAACATCCCCAACAACTGGGGACCGGGCTCCACCGCGCCGTAGATACCCAATACAAATCGCGTATTAGTGTAGGGGCACGGTCCCGACGCCATCGGGATGCCCCTACGTGCGTCTGAGGACCGGGTGCGGCCAGCGCGGTGCCCCGACAATTGAGCACTTAGCTATTACGACCGTAGCAGGGGCAACCCGCTGTCCATTGCCGCGTCCCACGCCGAAGACCCAACGACACCGGAAAGTTGCACCGGCGGGTCGGGTAGACCGTCTTGCTCCTGGAGCGGCAGGTACCACCACCCCACATCGTGCCAACCCCCTAGCTTGTAACCCACCTTGCCGTAAACGCCGATGGGTCGAAAGCCCAAGGACTCGTGCAGTCTGACACTTGCCGGGTTGGGCAAGGTGATCCCAGCGTAGGCGGTGTAGAAACCCTGCAATGCCAAAAGGCCGAACAGCGACCGGTACACCGCCCGTCCAACACCCATCCGCCTGGCCTCGGCTTGAACATACACGGAGACATCCACAGACCATTGATACGCGGCGCGGTCCCGGTGGGGCCCGGCATAGCAATAGCCAAGGATATCTCCATCGTGTTCACAGACCAGCCAGGGAAACTTCTCCAACGTGCCCAGGATGCGCCGCCGGACCTCAGACACCGTTGGAATCTCCAACTCGAAGGAAATGGCGGTATCCCGGACGATGGGAGCATAGATGGCGTGGACACGCTCGGCATCACGGCCTGTGACAAGCCTGATAGCTGGCGGCATCTGATTTTCCCCTGCCGTAAAGCCAAAGAAACGGCTTAGTCCGCGGCCGCCCCCGCCGCGCTGGCTGAACGCACTCCAGCGAACAACTCGGCCAGCAGCTTATTGAACACCGACGCCTGTTCGAAGTGGGCCGAGTGGGCGGCGCCGGGCACCACTTCCATCCGGGAGCCGGGAATAACTTTTTGGACCTCGGCGATGACCTCGGGCGGGAAGATGGCGTCTTCTTTGCCGACGATCAACAGCGTGGGAATCCGCCAGCCGGCGAAGGCCTCGGCCTGGGGGCCGTCCTCACGCCGAAATCCGGATATGACCCCGTCCTCGCCGCGGGGCGGGTTCAGCCCGCCGATCTGCTGGTAGAGGAAGGTGAGGGCCGGGTTCTCTTTGATGAAACCGGCCGACAGCGAACGGGCCGGTCCTTCGGGCGGCGGATTGGTGTTCTTGAGGGCCGCCAAGACACCCTCGGTGGCCACTCCGCCGGTGGTGTCGCCCAAGACCAGTCCCAGGGTGCGCTCCGGATGGGCCAGCGCGAATCCCAGGCAGCAAAACCCGCCCATGGACTGGGCCACCAGGAATGTCTTGTCAATCTTCAGGTGGTCCAACAGTGCCGTTAGGTCATCGATGAATCTCTCCCGCAGCGGAGAGCCGTGCTCGGCGCCAGTCGTTCCCCGTACAATGGAGGCGCCCCAGCCCCGGTGGTCGAAGGTGATGCAGCGGTATTCGCCGGAGAAGGCAGCCACCTGCTGCCACCAACTGATGTGGTTGCCGCCGCGCCCGTGGGCGAAGACTATCGCCGGGGCCGATTCGTCGCCGTGGGACTCGTAGTAGAGATCGATCCCGTTTACCGCTGCTTTGGGCACGGTGGGCCTCCATCGACTTGGAATTTGCCTGGGCCTGCCGGAGCCTTATAAATTGCTAGGCTGGCGCCAAGTATACATAAGTTGGGGCCTTTTGGACCAATTTGCCGGGCCGATTGGCCCTGCTGCCAGGTGGGTTCCCGGAGGGAGAATGACAATGGCTTGGAGTGCCCGGACGGCGGGCCAGAATCGATAGACCACAGCGGGCCCGCCGGGCGAGGGAAGGAGGCGGCGGCATGGCGACCATCACGTTACCTGAGCGGGTCATCGTAGCCGAACCGGAGGTCCGTCAGGTCCCCAAGTATCTCCTCAAGGAATCACAGGAGATTGTCGAACACACGGAAGCCGAGCCGGAGTTGGTCCACTGGTTCCATTTCGTCCCCTGCGCCGGGGTCCGGTACTACGCCTACCATACCGCTCCATCGCCCGTTGAACCGACTGGTCCCAAGAAGCCGTAACCTCCTTCCTGGGGCACCCGAAAGCTATTATTTTCCAAGGCCTGCCCCAATATTGTCCGGCCCACCCATTTGGGCTGTGGTTGGATGTCGATATTTCCCCGGGACGTTTGGAGGTGGACCATGTTATTTGAGCAAGCCATGATGAAGCGGTGGATGTGGATCAAGAGCCCGGAAGGCATCACGGCCTCAATGAAGGTCATGATGCCCATCATGTCTAAAAAAATGGGACCGGCCGGGATGGCCGGCCTGATGCCGAACATGATGGAGGGTTCCTTTGAGCAGATGCGGCCGGAAGACATGGAACGCATGATGCACGATGCCATGCCCAAGATGTTGGAGGCATGCTTCTCGAGAATGGAGGATGCGCAGCGCCGCAGCATGCTGTCCATGTGCCGCCAGACCCTTGACCAAATGGAGGAAAAGTTCCAAGGGACTTCCACTTCCAAATAGCAGACGGTCAGATCACCAGGCCGCTGCTCCCTCCCAGAATGCCGCGGCGGGCTCAACACAGAGCCCGCGCCTGTATGGCGCCTGATGAACCGTTCAAAAAGTAGGGCTAGCTGAGTCTAACCTTCACACCGGCCACTGTTGGCGATGGTAGGCGGCGTCCCAGAACATGTACTCGTAGCGGCTGCTGGTCATGAACGCTTGGCGCATGGCCTCCAATTCCGCCGGGCCGGCGTCGGCGGCCATCTGGTCGACAAACCCGCGCCAGGCCTCCACGCTGCCCTCCAGGAACCCTTCGACGTAGAAGCGGGTCCATTGTCCGTAGAGCGGGTGCTCCGAGTGGCCCACCTCGTCCTTGAATAGATGGTAGGTCCAGGGACAGGGCAGCAGGGCGGCGGCGGTGGGGCCAAGGCCGTGCCGCGACGCCGTCTGCAGCATGTGGTCCACATAGGCGGTGTTGGTTGGCGAGCGCACCGCATTTTGGGCTTCGGCCATGGTGAGCCCGGCCTCGGCCAGCAGCTTGTGGTGCAGGGGCCGCTCCACCGGGGTCATGACGCGCAGGGCGAGGTCTTGCAGGGTCTGAGAGTCGGGCGCTTTGGCCAACGCCATGGCCACCGTCCGTCCAAATCCCTCCAGGTACAGATAGTCCTGGGCCAGGTAGTAGCGGAAGGTATCCAG
>CAYMZL010000221.1:3692-4811 GCA_964394825.1 uncultured Dehalococcoidia bacterium
GCCTTGACGATGTCGCCCCGCACCGGGTCGGGACTGGCCACCACGGCCGACTCGGCCACGGCGGGGTGCTCGATCAATGCGCTCTCCACCTCGAAGGGGCCTATCCGGTAGCCGGCGGAGATGATCACGTCGTCGGCGCGGCCCACGAACCAGTAATAACCGTCCTCGTCTTTGTAGGCCTTGTCGCCGGTGAGATACCAATCGCCCAAGAAAGACCGGTCCATGGCCTCTTGGTCCTTCCAGTATTCCTGGAACAGCCCCACCGGCCGCTCGGGCTTGATCTTCACCGCGATCTGACCCTCCTCCCCGGCCGGCACCTCGTTGCCCTGCTCGTCCACCACTCCGATGGTGAACCCGGGGGCGGGCCTGCCCATGGACCCGGGCCGGACCTCGTTGCAGCGGAAGTTGGCCACCAATATCACCGTCTCGGTCTGGCCGTAGCCGTCGTAGATCACCAGGCCGGTGCCGTCCTCCCACTGCTTCATGACCTCTGGGTTCAGGGGCTCTCCGGCCCCGGTGCAGTGGCGCAGATTGTCCATGTTGTACTTGGTCAGGTCCTCCAGCACCATCATGCGGTAGGCGGTGGGCGGGGCGCAGAACGAGGTCACCCCATGCTTCTCCAGCAAGCCAAGCGTCAACTGGGGATCGAACCGGCCCCGGGCGTCGTGTTGCATCACCGCCGCTCCCAGGGTCCATTGGCCGAACAGCTTGCCGTAGGCGGCCTTGGCCCATCCGGTGTCGGACAGGGTCCACATCAGGTCGGTGTCCTTCAGGTCGTGCCAGTATTTGGCGGAGATCACGTGGCCGATGGCGCAGGAAGCCTGGGTGTGGAGCACCATCTTTGGATAGCCCACGGTACCGGAGGTGAAGTAGATCAACAGGGGGTCGTCGCTGCGGGTGCGCTCGACGTTCTCCAAGACCGGCGAGGCTCCGGCCATCTCCTCGCCGTAGGACACCCAGCCGCGTTTCTCTCCGTTCACCATCACCATGTGCTTCAGGGCCGGGCAGCCGCCAGCGGCTTCCTCCACCTTGGCGGCGTTCTCGTCATCGGTGATGGCCATGACAGCCTCGGCGGTGTTGATCCGGTACTCGATGTCCTTGGGCGTGAGCAGGGTGGTG
>CAYMZL010000222.1:0-4795 GCA_964394825.1 uncultured Dehalococcoidia bacterium
ACCTGACCGGCGTCTACCGTGTCTCCTGGGTCCAATGACCCACCGGTTCCGGAGACCAGGTCAACCCAAATCTCGTTGGCCCCGGCCGGGAGATTCGAACTATGTTTGTTGGACGCGGCCATGAAGCTATCCAGGTCCATGACGATGAAGGGCTTGTCCCCTGGGTAAAGGGTTGGAAAATAATTGGCTACTCCCGCTATGTTCACCAGCATGGAATAAGTGGACACTCCCAAGATCACGTCGTCGCCTACGGACGCGCCGGCCACCTTCAAGAACTCTTTGTTGACCACCGCCGGGACCGGGGCCGCCGTTTCACCGGGTTTTATGCCGCGCAGGCCAACGCCGCCGGTGGCCCAACTGAACCGGGATGCAGCCGGGAACTGGCTTCCGCTCGCCGATCCGCTGGTCTCCAGACCATACAGGCCGGGCCGCGCAAAATCTTCGACCACCGACCATCCGTCTGCTGACTGGAAATCGGCAACGTTGACCAGCCCCCCGGGGGTCACCGCGTCCAGCCGTCCGAGGTACAACGCCCCCAAGTTTTCCAACCCAAAATTAAACCGGTTGGTTACCTTGAAGGACTGCAGCGAATAAGGAGGCAGGAGGGAGATTCGCCGCGTCTCGGTGGTGAAGCGTCGTCCGAAGGACGCCACCGGCGACAGGTCGGCATCGATCTTCATCCAGCCCTGCCCTCCCAGGCTGCCCATCCAGATGTCAAAGTACCGTCCCTCGGCGTCACGCAGCCTGGCCCAAAGGTTGGCCCCGGAGTTGAGCCCGGCGGGCTGCAACCATATGGACAGGCCCAGCGCATCGACGGGCAGGGGCAAACCTTCCGGGGGTTCCGGCCCGTCCAGCAGCAACTGGGCCAATTCGTTCATCGACTTCCCGCCGGCCAAATCGTCCCTGAACCAGGCGGCGTCCGCGATCCGGGAAGCGTCCACCGCCAAGATGGAGGCCGAGGTGCTGAACCCGGTGGACGTTATCTGCCCGTTGGTCCGGAACACGTCGGCAGCGTGGGCCACGGCTGGGTCCTCTTGCACGTCCTCGGCGAATTTTCCACCCGCTCTGACGCTGGAACCCCCGCTGTGACGGACCCTCAGGTCCGCTCCCGCTGCGTACTGGGCGCGCTCCTTCTGGCTCCTCTCCAGCGTCGAACTAAAGGCGCTGCCGATGACGCCCAGAGCGGTGGCCAAGGTCAACAACACTATCAGGATACCGGGCACCATTGGATCGCGGGCGACGTGGCGCAGGGAGTGGACCAGCCAAGACGGCGCAACGGGTCCGGCCAGCCGCGACAGAAGCAGGGCGAACCACGGGAAGACCCGCATGACCACCAACCCGACCGCCATGAGCCCCAAGACCGGACCCAGCAGCAGGCTGTAGTCGATCTCCAGTTCCCGGCTGCCCACCGACTGGACCAAGAACGCCCCCCGGCTCTGGACCTGCCACCACAGGAGGCCGATTAGAGCCAATAGCAGGAAATCCAGGTAGTAGCGGTGCAAGAACGACGCCGTGGGCGGCCGTGCTCCGGTCTGCCTCGCCTCCACGATGCCATGCCTGGCTGCCGCCAGGGTCGCCAGGGTGAACACCGCCACCGCGAGGATTCCGCCCACCAACCCCAGCACCACCGCCCCTTGGGACACGGTTACCGGCACGCCGGATAGTTGCTCGGAGCCTCCGCCCAAATTGAAGAAAATGCCGCCCAAGACCTTGACTACCCCCATGGCCAAGAACGGCCCGATTATCACGGATGGGACGCCCAGCAGCAGTCCTTCCCCCAGGCCCAATATCCCCACCTGCAGCGTGGTTGCTCCCCGGCTCTTCAGCATGGCGATCTCGCTGGAGCGTGAACGGACGATCAACCCAGCCACCAACGCCAGGTAATAGAGCAGTATCCCGGTGATCAGGAACACCACCAAGAACAGGGGAACCCTGGCCAGCAACAACTGCTCGTCAAAGCTGCGGAGAAGGTTGTCCAGCCGGATGTAAGCGCTGGAGTTCTTGAGATTAAATTCAATATCCCTTTCGACCAGGCGGATCGTCTCTTGAAGGTCGGCCACGTCCTTTGCCCGCAGCGCTGTCCGGTCCAGGTAGTAATACCAAGTGACATCGGTGTACAGCGTCGGATACTCGCCGAGCACCCGATTGATGATGGCCTCCTCGCTGGTGAACATCGGCACAATGGTCCAGCGGTCGTTCTTGAAGCTAAAGTCCGATTGGACCCCATACCAGAACTCGTCATCCGGGTCGATACGCTCGAACACCCCGGCTATCCGCACCGGCAGAGTGGGCGGGTCGGTGAACGATGCCGCCGGGAAGATGTCCATCACCTGGCCGACCTCCAGGCCCAGCAGCTCCAGGCCCAGCCCGTCCACCGCCACGTCCACCGGAGTGCCCGGAGGCGCGGCCGCGTTCTGGGCCCCAGGCCAACTCCCCTGGGTCAACCTGACCCGGTCTGGCCCAAAGCCCGACATGTAGATGACGGAACCCCTGGGCCGGATCTCGTTGCCCAACTCCAGTTGGGGATGGCCCTGGAAATAGAAGGTGGCGGTATCCAAGATTCGCGCCTGGTCATTCAAGTATGATTCGAAGGGCTTGAACACCCGTTCTTGGGCGAAATCAAGCCGCTGCTGGTATACCGCACGGCGTCCTTCGAGGGTGGCCGGCTCGTCCTGGCTGCTGAAAGACCGAATCCGGAAATTGACGTTCTCGGCGGGAGCTTCACGCAACTCGTGGCGCAGGGAGGCGTTGGCCAAAAGGTCGGAGAAGATAACGCCGCTGGCCATCAAGGCCACGGCCAGCAGGATGCCGCCGAAGAGCACGGCCTCCAACCGCCAGCCGGCAACGGCCCTCCGCACGGCCATAACGTAGGCGAACCGGATCATGGCCATCATCAGGCGCCGCCCCGCAGGACCTCGGCGGTGTTGAGCCGCCGGACCGCCACCACGGCGAACCCCACCGACAGGGCCGACGCCGCCAGCAATCCGGACAACACCCCGGCCGTCATCCATCCGCTGATGGTCGGCACCAGCGGCGGCACGGGGGCGTCTCCCTGGGGCGTCAGGTCCAACAACTCCAGCAACTCCAGGCCCGGCCAGTAACCCATGGCCGCTCCGGCGGCGATGGCCAACCCGGCGACGATCAACCGCTCGGTGGCAAGGGAGAGCAAGAACTGCCGCCGCGAGAAGCCCAGGACCCGGGCCACCGCCAGGTCCATCCGGCTCATCCGGATGGACACCAAGGCGTGGACCGTCAGGGTCAGCAATACCGCGATTCCGATGGCCACCATGCTAAAGACGGTCAGGCCGTCCCAGCCTCCGCCCGCCAGCGGGTTCCGCCCGGCCAACTCCGCCACCGCCTCCCGGTCCCTGATGGAGACCAGCCCGGAGATCCAGTCTGGTATCTGGGCGATGATCTGCCGGCGGTCGGCACTGGGGTCCAGGGACAGCCACATCTCGTCGGGCCGGTCCCAGGCGCTGACGGGCAGGCGCCGCACGTAGTCCCGGTAGTCGGTCAGGTCCACTATCAAGAAGGGCCCCCGGTCCGGGTACAGAGTTGGGAAGTGGCCGGCTATACCCACGAACCGCACCGGAACGGCCAGATTGCCCAGCTTCACCCGGACCTGTTGTCCCAACTGGAAGCCCGGCCCGCCGATGGCCGGGATGGGGAACGGGCCCGGCGGCAGGTGGACCCCCCTTTGGCCGGTCAAGAACGGCGCCTGCCAGGAGAACTGAAGGCCCGCTCCACCGCTTCGGGCGCTGGTGGCGGTCCGCTGGACCTCATCGGGGACTTGGCCTTGGTTGGCCAGCGGGGCCCATGGGGCCAAGCCCTCGAATCCCTCTATCACAAGCCCGTCCGGACCGGAAGACGGTCCGAACGCGGTGATGTCGTCCAGGTGCAGGACACCCTCGGACAAACGTGCATTGGAGCTGGTGGAGAAGAAGATCGAGACCAATTCAAATGGCAGCGATGCCAGGGCCACAGCGGCGGGGAGGTCTCCGGTGAACAGCTTCCAAGGGCCATCGGCCACCTCAGAACCGGAGTCGACGGGGGCATCCCAGTCCAGGATTTTGCCCATGGAGATGGTGCGGTAACTCCCGGTGGCCGTCATCACCCTGGCCCACATGTTCACGTCGGCCCGCAGGTCCAGTTCGAACAAGAAACTGCGGTCCACCCACACTCCCAAGGACACGGCGTCCTGGGGCAGGGCTATGCCGGTGCCGGAGAGGCTGGATGGGAAGGGCCTGGGCCGGAGCAGCCGGCTGATCTCTGGCAGGCCTCCAGGGAAAAAATCTTCCCTGAACCAGGCGGCCTCGGCCATCGCCCGGGGCTCCACCGCCAGCAGTTTCACTCTCTCGCCCAGCGGGCCGTCCAGCAGGGTGACCGAGTCGCGGAGCACCGGGCTGACCGCCGTCACTCCCAGTATCTTCCCCAGTTTCTCCGGGGCGTCAGTCGGCATGGCCGGACCCTTCACCACCAGGTTTCCGCCCACGCGGTAGCGGGCCTGGTCGCTCTGCCCCTGAGACAAGCTGGACTGGAAGGTGGCGCCGAACACCCCCAACGCCGCCGCCAGCATCAGGATCACCGCCAGGGACCCGTGGGGGATGGGGTCGCGGGCCAAGCGTAAGAGGGAGAACTGGAACCAGGCCGCGCCGGCGCGTGCTCCGGCCCAGGCCAGAAACCGGACCACCAAGGGCAGCACCCGCAACAGCAAGACGGCCGCCGCGAAAAGGCCCATCACCGGTCCCAGGACCAGGGTCGGGTCCACGTTCAGTCCCTGGGACGCCAGTTCTTC
>CAYMZL010000223.1:0-4794 GCA_964394825.1 uncultured Dehalococcoidia bacterium
CCTCCTTTTGATTGGGTGAACCTGCCATGATCACCGCCTTCAACCTCATCATCATCGCTCTGGTCGGACTGATCGGCTACTGGTGGGCCACCCAGGGCGTGTTCAGCGGCCTCCTGCACCTGCTTTGTGTGATCGTCGCCGGTGCGATTGCCTTCGCGTTCTGGGAGCCGGTGACGGTCGGCCTGCTGCTGCGAGGCTTGCCTTTCGACAACTTCGCCTGGGGCGTGAGCCTCATCGGGCTGTTCGTGGTGCCGCTGTTCATCCTGAGGTTGGCCACGAACAAGCTGGTTCCCGCCAATGTTGACCTGCCCCGCTGGGCCAACCTGACGTTCGGGTTCCCGATCGGGGTGGCTTCCGGTGTGTTGACGGTGGGGATGATCCTTTTGGGTTCCGGGTTCATTCAATCGCAGCGAGATATCTTCGGTTACACGGGAACGGTGCGCAATCCCGACAAACTGGGACAGATCACCCATGTCGGGCCGCGGCTGGTGCTGCCGGTGCATCAGTTGACCAGCGAGTTCTATAGTTGGCTGAGCGTCACGTCGCTGAGCACGGGCCGGCCGCTTCGCCATAACTACCCTGATCTTTATAAGGTAAGCGGATCGGAGTTTCGCGACAGCTTTTTGAACGGCCTGGGACAAGTGTCGATCCCCCCCAACGCCGTCACGATCCGGGGCGTGACGATCTGCCCCGACCTGAACCGATGCGCCGTTCGCGTGAATTTCGCCGCGGAGGCGCGGGACTTCGGAACGCAGTTGACGCTCTCCTCGGCACAGGTGCGACTGGTTTCGAAGGCCGACGACCAGAGCCGGCCTTATGTCGCCCACCCTCAAGCGTGGTCGCAGCCGTCGAAGAACGGCCGCACCGGCGCCATGGTGGAACCGATCCTCAAGGGAATCACGGACGGCGGCTCGAGCGCGCTGGTCCGCACGGTGGAAGAGGTACAGTGGGACGAGATGCTGGCCGCCAAGGGAATCATCGTCGGGACTCCGGTGCGTTTCGGCGACGTTGATTGGCAGATCAAGCGCCTATTTGACACCACTGCCAACCGGGATTACCCCGGTCCGCTATCGGGCAAAGTCGGCGGGGCATTCACCGGCGGCAGCAGACCGGGCAGCGGCGCGGAATTGGCCCTGCTCAGCATGCTCCACATTTTGCTGAACCACGGAATGGTCATCCAGGGCAATGCCTATTCGTCCCACTACGGCCCGGTAACCCTGCGCGAGTCCTCGGAAGAGGAGATCGAGTCTGGTTGTAACGCCTGGGGGCGCCATTGGGCAGAGTTGGCCCAGAGGCTTAACCGGGTTTAGAAGGGGCCTCGTGCTTCAAGGACAATTTCGTATCATTTAGGGGGTCGGAGCCCGCCACTCGCCGAAAATCTGGCGCAATGCCCCCGACACTTCTCCGACCGTGGCCAGGGCCCTGATGGCCTCCAACGTGGGAGGCATCAGATTTCCGCCTTCGTTCGCGACCGACTTCAGCTCTTCCAAAGCACGCGACAGCACCCGTGTGTCCCGTTGCCGCCGAAGCTCATCCAATTCGTCCTTCACGCTGCGGGCCACAGTGGGGTCAGGACGGTGAAGGACAAAGGAAGGAGTCTCTTCGGTGGTGAAGCGGTTCAATCCCACGACGACGCGTTGGCCCTGCTCCACTTCCCGCTGAAAACGATACGCCTCTTCACCGATCTCCTGGACCGCCCAGCCGGACTCTATGGCCGCCACCATCCCACCACGGTCTTCGATGCGCTCCATGTATCCTTCGACCTGCTCCTCGATCTGGTCGGTGAGGTGCTCAACGTAATAGGAGCCGCCCAAGGGGTCAATCACATCGGCCAGTCCGCTCTCGTAAGCAACTATCTGCTGGGTGCGCAAAGCCAAAGTAGCCGCCTCCTCCGATGGCAACGCGTGTGCCTCGTCCTTGGATGCCGTATGCATCGACTGCACTCCGGCCATGGCGGCGATGACCGCGTGAAGAGTCACCCTGACAACGTTGTTCTCCGGCTGCTGCGCCACCAGCGTGCTCCCGCCGCTTCCGGCACCGGTCCTGAAGGTCAAGGAACGAGGGTTTTTGGCCCCATATCGTTCTTTCAGCAGCCGGGCCCACAACCTGCGGGCGGCCCGGAACTTGGCAACCTCTTCAAGGACATTGTTGAACACGCTGAAATTAAATGCGATGCGGGGAGCAAAATCGTCCACGTCCATACCACGGGCCAGCGCCTCGTCGAGATAGGCCCGGGCGTTGCCGAAGGCAAAGGCCAACTCCTGCACCAAGCTGGACCCGGCCTCCCGCACGTGGTAACCGCAGATATTGATAAAGTTCCACCGGGGAAGGTGCGCGGCGCAGTACTCGAAGAGGTCCACCGCCATCTTCAACGATGGGCCGGGAGGAAACACGTAGTTCCCTCTGGCGATGAACTCCTTCAGTATGTCGTTTTGGGTGGTCCCGCCGATCTGCTGGAGGGGGATTCCCTGTTGTTGGGCGGTCACCACGTACATGGATAGAACGGACTGGGCCGACGCGTTCACCGTGAGGGATGGAGTAACCTTCTGTAAGGGCAACTCTCGGAAGAGGGCCTCCATCTGGCGCACCGAGGGGCAGGATATGCCCACTTTCCCCACCTCACCCGTAGCCAGGGGATGGTCCGGGTCCATGCCCAACTGGGTCGGCAAGTCGAAGGCCACGTTCATACCGGTGAGGCCCTGTTGGAGCAGATGCCGGAACCGCAGGTTGGTCTCTTCCACCGTGTCATAGCCGGCATACTGGCGCATGGTCCACAGGCGCCCGCGATACATATCCGGGCGGATTCCCCGCGTGAAAGGGTAGGTCCCAGGGAACCCCAGGTCCCCCAGGTAATCCCGGTCCGCTGCGTCCTCGGGGGTGTACACGAACTTCAAGGGCATGCCGTAGCTGGTCTCCGGAGTTCCCTTAGGCTCTCCCTGGCGGGCCAAGGCATCAGCCAGATTACTCTCGTACTGCCGCCCGGCTTCCTGCAATTCTTTCCTGGCAGCGTCGTCGCCCATGGTCCCTCCCGCGCTCGCGCGAGTGTTTTCCACCCACTTCAGCCCGGCCGTCCCGGTCAAGATGGTGGCAATCGTAGCACAAGGCGGAGTTGGTGCGGCGCCTGAAGCAGCCTGGGTAGAAGGCGGGGTGGTTCGACAGGTCCGATTCCATCGAGACTCTCGACCTCGGTCGGAGCTCACCATGAGCGGCAGGCCGGGAGCGTAGTTTCGACGGATGAAATTTAACGCATCTGCGTTGGGGTGGGTTTAAAACCCGCCCCTACTGCGGTGATGCCAACTTACTCACCAATCCGCTCACCCTGAGCTCCGACCGAGGTCGAGAGTCTCGATGGAATCGGACCCGTCGAAGGGCCCGTCCCCAGTATTGTGGTGAACGCGGCCCTACACCGCCGTCCCGTAGACCTGCTCGGGGACCACGATAACCGCCGCGCGGCGGTCGTCGACCATGGCCTGGTCGTACTCTTCCCAGTTGGGGTGGTCCTGGTTGGTGGCGGCCCGGTAGACGTCCCGCAGGGCCTGGCGTAGCTCGTCGGCGGCGGTGTCCTCCGGGGAGAGGATGGTGGCCCGGCCCTCCAAGACCAGATAGCCCCACCAGTCGCGTTTGGACACCATCAGCGAGCACCGGGGATCGCGCTGCAGGTTGAGCAGCTTGGCCCGATCGGCGGTGGTGGTGAAGGCCACGCCGTCGCGGTACGCCCCGCAGGTGACGATGCTCATCTGGGGCATGCCGTTTCTTCGGAAGCAGGTCAACACCCCCTGATGGTTCTCGGTGGCGAACTGCCTGGCGCTATCTGTTAGCATCATCTTCCTCCCGGCCGGTATCAAAATCGATCTCGTACATGTCGTAGTGGGTCTGGCGCATGCGCAGGCTGGCGTAGGCCCCCTGGGCGATGCGGTTGTCCTTGTCCACGTAGAGCCGCAGGCCGCAGACGTCGCTCTGACGGCGGGCTTGAACGGCGGCGTAGACATGGAGGGCTTTATAGACGCCCATGCGCCGGTATTCGGGGCTCACGTAGACGCTCTGTATCCACCAGAAGAAAGCGTTTCGCCAATCGCTCCACTCATAGGTGATAAGAAGTTGGCCCACGGGGCGGCCGGTGTGTTCCGCCACCAAGTAGAAGCCCCGGTCGTTGTGGGTGAGCACGGCCTCGACACCGGAGCGGAGCAGTTTGGTGTCCAGGTCCTTGTCCTCGGTCTCTTTGGCCATGGCGGCGTTGAAGTCAACTATGGTGTCCAGATGCATCAACGACGCTTGGCGTACCTGGATGTCGCTGCCGGGAATGGAAGTCAAATCTCTCTCCCCTGTTTCAACCCTGCGGCCCTTGCCTCAAAGGTAATAATAACGGCCCGTGGCCCCGATTTCATCGGGGCCCCATGTAAGCCTCCCACTGTCACCCCGAGTCCCGATTCCATCGGGACGAGGGGTCTCGTTGCCATTGGTCTGACTTGTTGTGGTGCAACGGGATTCTTTCCCGACGCGTCGGGACCGCCTCCTCAGAATGACAGTTTTGAGGAAGGCCTAGATCCAATGCGCCCAGCAGTGTTCAGCTAAGCCAAAAGGTGGAACCCGATTCGTCTTTCTGGACCTCGATGCGCACCGGGAAGGCCTCTTTCAAGTCGTCCAGGTGGGTGACCACCAGCACCTTCTCGAAGTCGTTGCTGATGGCGCTGATCACGTCCAGTATCCGCTCCCGGCCCACGGCGTCCTGGGTGCCGAATCCCTCATCGATGAACAGGGTCGGCAGGGGCGCTCCCATGCGCTGGGCCAGCACCC
>CAYMZL010000224.1:0-4777 GCA_964394825.1 uncultured Dehalococcoidia bacterium
CCGAACGCAGCAAGCTGGGCGTGAGCTGTTCGCCAAGCAACCGGCGCTCCATCTTCACGATGCGTTCCAGGGAATTTATGAACCACGGCTCGATGTAGGTGTGCTCCACCAGTTCGTCCACCGTGGCGCCCTGCCGCAATGCCGACATCAGGGCCCACAGCCGTTGGTCGTTGGGGCCCAAGGGCAGCCGGTCCAGGGACAATTCCCCATCGGAGCGTTCTGGGCGCCAGGCCGGGTCTTCCCAGAGCAGGGTGCGGCCGCTCAACTCCAGGGAGCGCGCGCCCTTCTGCATGGCGGCCTCGAAGGACCGCTCTATAACCATGACCTCTCCCGTGGCTTTCATCTGGGTGTTGATGGTGCGGTCGCCATGGGGAAACTTGTCGAATGGCCACCTCGGTATCTTGAGCACACAATAATCCAAGGCGGGTTCGAAGGCGGCCTTGGTCTGTTTGGTGACCGCGTTTTCGATCTCGTCCAGTCTCCTTCCCACCGCGATCTTGGCGGCGACCCTGGCTATGGGATACCCGGTGGCCTTGCTGGCCAGGGCCGAACTGCGGCTGACCCTGGGGTTTACCTCGATCACGAAGTAGGGCGACTCCGGTTTCCATTCCTGCCCAAGGGCCTTGGAGACCTTGGGATGGGGTTGCAGGGCGAACTGGACATTGCACCCGCCCTCGATGCCCAGTCCCCGGATAATCTTGAGACTGGCCGAGCGCAGCATCTGGTATTCCTGGTCGCTCAGAGTCTGGCTGGGGGCCACCACGATGCTGTCGCCGGTATGGACGCCCATGGGGTCCATATTTTCCATGTTGCAGATGGTGATGCAATTGTCGGCGCCGTCCCGCATCACCTCGTACTCGATCTCTTTCCAGCCGACCAAAGAGCGTTCCAGGAGTACCTGGGAGATGGGGCTGGCGGCCAGACCGGAACGCGCGATATTCTCCAACTCTTCTTCGGTGTTGGCGATGCCGCCGCCGCTGCCGCCCAGGGTGTAGGCGGGCCGCACCACCAGGGGCAGGCCCATCCGTTTGGCGGCGGCCCGGGCCTCATCCATGGTGTTGACGCTGATGTTCTCAGGCTCAGGCTCGCCGATCTCGTGGAGAAAGGTGCGGAAAAAATCGCGGTCCTCAGAGCGCCGGATGGTCTCCAAGGGTGTGCCCAGTAGGCCGACGTTGTAGCGCTCCAGAACGCCGGCATCGGCCAGGGCCACGGCCAGGTTCAGGCCGGTCTGGCCGCCCAGAGTGGGTAAAATGCCATCGGGCCGCTCCCGTTGGATGATTCTTTCCAGGACCTCCACGGTAAGCGGCTCGATGTATACACGGTCTGCGATGCCCTGGTCGGTCATGATCGTGGCCGGATTGGAATTGACCAGGACAGTTGTAACGCCCTCCTCCCGGAGGGACTTGCAAGCCTGAGTGCCGGCGTAATCGAACTCTGCTGCTTGGCCGATAACAATGGGGCCGGAGCCGATCACGAGCACCTTTTTTGGCTTGTCGGGAATATCACCCTCCCTTTCCGCGGTGCTCCGCGGCCACGGCCCCATACAGGGCCGGAAATTTGTGCGTATAAATGTTATACCGGGCTACGCTGTTTGGCTATACCGCCGGCTACAGCCCGATTGGCCTGGTTAGGCAGTAGGCAGCACCCCCGGTAAGTCTATCAACTCCCGTGAGTGCAGGGAGTTCAACAATTGAGAGACGAACGAAGCGAAGAGCTTGCCGTCCCAATCGGCGGCATCCTCGCCATGGACCGTCTGCTCGGACCGGGGAGGAACACAGAGGTGCGCCTTACCGGGGCCGACGGGTTCGATCTCAAGACGTCCCAGAGGAAAAAGAGGCTGGCCTTCAGCGTTGGGGTCCATGGCTACGACATTCAGGTCCCAGCGCTGTCCCAGCGTACCTTTGCCTGGTCTGATTTTGTAAACGTACTCACCAAAAGAATAGCGGGCCACTTCCTCTTCTAAAAAAGAGGTAATCCCCGCAAAATCCACCGCCACCTCCACATCCACCCCCCCCTCCAGCAGAAACATGGCGAATGAAGACATTAATAATCCTCCAATAAATAACACGCCTGTTGGGGTCGGAATCTGAAGTTTGGGCTTTTTGAAATCGCCCTATCCCTTGATCGTTATTCGCTCAGTGGCGGCCTCCTTGCCTAGTTTGATGGGCGCTGTCGCGTCCGGATATTGTCGTTCGGCTTCTGAATCCGGGCTGGCCAAAAGTCAGCCTTGGAAATCTTCGACCATTTCGATGAATTGGTCGAAGAGGTATTCGTTATCCCTGGGTCCGGGTGAAGCCTCCGAATGATATTGTATGGTAAACAGTGGCATGCCCTTATGGCGGAGTCCTTCCACAGTTTGGTCATTTAAGTTGATATGTGAGACTTCCAAGCCTGAGGGCAAATTGTCGGGACTGACAGCGTAACCATGGTTCTGGGCGGTTATGTAAACGCGGCCGTCGGCCAGGTCTTTAACCGGATGGTTCCCGCCCCGGTGGCCGAATTTCAGCTTGAAGGTGTCGGCGCCCAGGGCGCGGGCAACGATTTGGTGTCCCAGACAGATCCCCATCACCGGCACGCGGCCCAATATCTGACGGGTGTTATCGACCACGTAGTCCAGCAGTTTGGGGTCGCCGGGTCCGGGCGACAGCAGGACCCCCGAAGGCTTCATGGCCAGCAGTTCATCGGCCGGTATGGCCGCCGGCACCACCGTCACCCGGCAGCCCCGGCGGCGCAAGTGGCGCAGGATGTTGTACTTGAGTCCGCAGTCGGTGACCAATATCCGGTGCTTGGCGTCGCGCTGGTCTTCAGCCGAAGAGTCCCAATCATATCCCTCGCCGGTGCTGACCGTGGCGACGTAGTCCAGGTCCCCGTAGGGCGGGGTGTCCTGCAGCCGCCTTAGCGCTGCGTCCGGCGCCCCGGCGGTGATGATGCCCATCATCACTCCCTGGGAACGCAGCCGCCGGGTGACCGCCCTGGTGTCGATCTCGCTGATGCCGGGGATCCCCTGGTCGGCCAGGAACTCGTGCAGGGTGCGCACGCTGCGCCCGTGGCTGGGCAATTCGCAATGCTCCCGCACGATCAGTCCGCCCACTTGGATCCGGGACGACTCGAAATCCTCGGCGTTGATGCCGTAATTCCCCACCAGGGGATAGGTGAGGGTCACCAGTTGTCCGGCGTAGGACGGGTCGGTCAGGACCTCTTGATAGCCGGTCATGCTGGTGTTGAACACCACCTCGCCAAGGCCGTCCACCTCGGCGCCGAAGCCAACTCCTTCGTGGATGGAGCCGTCTTCCAGGACCAGATAGGCTGGCTCGTGCAATCTAGCGCACCCGCCCATTGTGAAATATCGGGCGAATCTCTCGCTCCCCGCCGCAGGGTTGCCTCAAAAATAAAATGCCCGTGGCCCCGAAGGAATCGGGGCTCCATGTACGTCTCTCTCTGTCACCCTGATCCTTCCGCGGAAGGAGAAGGGTCTCTTTGTTCTCGGTCAGTGTTGGTATTCTAGCAACGAGATTCTTCGGCTGACGCCTCAGAATGACAGTTTTGAGGCCAAGCTCCCCGGCGTCAACCAGGGACCGACTTGCCGCCTGCTGCGGCCCGTTAGGGTTTGGCATGGGGCTCTTCAATCTTGAGGCCAGGCCCTTGGTAGACCAGGCTTCCAGAGGCGAATGTGGCCACCACGCGGCCCTTGAGCACCGTGCCATCCAGGGGCGTGTTTCGGCCCTTGGACTCGAACTCGGAGGTGTCCACCGTCCATTCCTGCTCCGGGTCGAACAGGACGATGTCGGCAGGGGTTCCCGGCTGCATCGAGGCCAGGTCCCCGTAGCTCTCGCCCAATACCTTGGCCGGGCCGGTGGTCAGCCGGTCGACCATGGCGGCCATGCTCAGCTTCTTGGTATGGACCAACTGAAGCAGCGAGCCCAACGCCGTCTCCAACACGCTGATGCCGAAAGCCGCTTCCTGGTAGGTAACCTGTTTACTGGTCAGATCGTGGGGCGCGTGGTCGGTGGCGATGCAGTCGATCACCCCATCCGACAGGGCCTCGATCAAAGCGTCAACGTCCCGTGGGGAGCGCAGCGGCGGATATACCTTGGTGCTGGTGTCGTAGGCCAGGCCGCCGGCCGCGGCGGTGGGTTCGCCCTTGCCGCCAAACACCCATTGGTCGGTGGTGGTCAAATGATGGGGGCAGACCTCGGCGGTTACCGAAAGACCCCGCTCCTTGGCCTCGCGGACCAGGGGCACGCTGCCGGCGGTGCTGAGGTGGGCCACGTGGAGCCGTCCGCCGGTGGCCTCGGCCAGGGCTATGTCCCTGGCGATCATTGCCTCCTCGGCGGCGGCGGGAATGCCGTCCAGGCCCAGGTGCGTCGCCACCGGTCCTTCAGCCATAACGCCGTTGCAGGACAGTGAAAGGTCCTGGCAGTGGTTGCTGATGGGCAGCCCCAGGTCCGAGCCGTAGATCAGGGCCAGGCGCATCAAGTTGGCGTCGTATACCGGGTCTCCGTCGTCGCTGAAAGCCACCACGCCGGCGCTGGCTAGCTCTTCCATCTCCGCAAGTTCTAATCCTTTACGGCCCTTGGTCACGCAACCGATGGGCAGGATCCGCACCAGGGAATCTTGGCGGGCCCGCTGGTTGATGAATTCAACCATTGCGGCGTTGTCGATGGGCGGGTCGGTGTTGGGCATACAGCAGAGGGTGGTGAAACCGCCCTTGGCGGCGGCCCTGGAACCGGCGGCGATGGTCTCTTTGTACTCAAAGCCCGGCTCACGGAGGTGGCAG
>CAYMZL010000225.1:0-4751 GCA_964394825.1 uncultured Dehalococcoidia bacterium
CAAGGAGCACTACGGCCGTGGTTTTCATCCCACGGGCACCTGCGGCGCGTTCGGAGGAGCGGCGGTGGCGGCGCGTCTGCTGGGGCTCCAAGGAGATGACTACACCCACGCCCTGGGCATCGCCGGCAGCCAGGCTGCCGGCAGCATGGAATACCCGGCCCAAGGCGCTTGGACCAAGCGGCTGCACCCCGGCTGGTCCTCCCACAGCGGCATCTGGGCCGCGCTGCTGGCCCGGGCAGGGTACACCGGCCCTACCACCATCCTGGAAGGGCGCGACGGTTTCCTTACCGCCTACTCCGGCGACCCCGACCCCAGCCTGGTGCTGAAGGACCTGGGCGAGGAATACCAAATAACCCGGACCGGCGTTAAACCCCACGCCTGCTGCCGCTACAACCAGGGGCCCATCGACTGCCTGCTGGACGTGAGGCAGACCCACAACATCCAGCCCATGGAGGTCGAAGAGGTTAAGATCGGCATGCTCAGCGGCGGAATGGGGCTGGTCGCTACTCCGGAAGAAGCCAAGCGCAACCCCACCTCCGTGGTGGACATGCAGTTCAGCATGCCCTTCGCCGCCGCCGTGGCCCTGACCTACGGCAGGGCGTCCCTAACTGAATACGCCCCCGGAGTGCCTGACCGGCCCGAAGTGCGCCACATCATGGACCGGGTCCAGTGTGTGACCGACCCCGAGTTGGACGCCCTTTACCCCCGCCACTTCCCGACCTGGGCCGAGGTCCGCACCTCCGATGGCCGAACATACCGGAGCGAACTGACCTACCCCAAGGGCGACCCGGAGAACCCGGTGACCTGGGACGAGATGCGAGAGAAGTTCAATACCCTGTCAGCGCCGGTGATCAGCAGCCAACGGCGGCAGGAAATCATCGCCGCCATAGACTCTCTGGACCAGATGGACGACGTTCGCCAACTGGCGTCGCTGCTAAGCACGGAGTAAATCAGAGGGGACAGCTTTCGGCGACGGACCCTCCTCCTAGCTGACCGCTCATAGCTTATGGCTCACCCAACTCCACCCCTCCAAGGCGTCCGGGTTTTGGAGATGGCCCAGGCCATCGCCGGGCCCTTCGGCGCCCGTACCCTGGCGGACATGGGCGCCGAAGTGATCAAGGTGGAGCAGCCCGGCGTGGGCGATATGTCCCGCCGGATCGGCCCCCATTTTCTCGGCGGTGAAAGCGCCTATTACCTCAACTTCAACCGCAACAAACAGAGCGGCAAGAGCGAGGACAAGAAGTATTTCACCGGCTGGTGGCCGTCTCCGACGTGGTGTTCGACGCCTTCCGTCCCTCGGTGTTGGACCGCCTGGGTCTGGATTACGCGTCGCTCAAGAAAATCAACCCCACAATCATCGCCTGCTCCCTGTCCGCCTTCGGACAGGAGGGTCCTTACCGCGAGCGTCCCGGATTCGACGGCATCGTACAGGCGATGGGCGGCGGCATGAGCGTGACGGGCAACGAGGGCCAGCCGCCGGTGTTCATGGGATTCCCGGTGGGCGACATGGTGGGCGGCTACGTGGCGGCGCTGAGCATCGCCTCCGCCCTGTACGGCCGCAATATGACGGGCGAGGGCCGGGCGCTTGGACATCAGCCTTCTGGACGTGCAAATAGCGTTGCAGGGCCACCTGGGCCAGTTCTATCTGGTGTCCGGCGAGGTGCCCAAGCCCATCGGCTCCAGCCATCCGTCCAACCTGCCCGTGGGCGCCTACCAGACCATCGATGGGGTCTACCTTCAGATTCACTGCGCCAGCCAGGAGTTTGCCATGAAGACCCTGCGGATGATGGCCGGCGAGGTAGATGAACTGAAGGGTATGGACAACGACCCGCGCTTCCAGACCCAGGCGGACCGGATGGCCAACCGGGAGGCGCTGGACGACGCCCTGAGCCGCGGCTTCGGCTCCAAGTCCAGGGAGGAGTGGATCAGCCTGTTGGAGAAATGGGACGTGCCTGGCGGGCCGGTCAACAACATCGCCGAGGCGCTGGCCGACCCCCAGGTGCAGCTACGCAACATGGTGGTCGAGGTGGACCACCCCACCGCCGGCCGGTACAAGACCGCCGGCAACCCGATCAAGACCGGCGCGCCCGAGGAGTTCAACCCGCCGCCGACGTTGGGCCTGGATACATTCGGCGTCTTGACCGGGCTTTTAGGGTACGGCGAAGGCGAGGTCGAAGCCCTGCGCCAAATGGGAGCGGTCTGATAAGCCGCCAGCTTTGAGCGTTCAGCTATCAGCACATTCGTGGAGGAGGTTCCATGGCAACCGACGCTAAGATAGGGCTTCTCGTGCCCGCCGGGTTCGGCGGCACACCGCCAGCCATGGCCGAATTCAACGGATTCTTCCGGCGGGCCGACGAGTTGGGCTACGACTCGCTGTGGGTCATCGACCGCATATTCCACAACATCAACATCATCGACCCCATGACGCTCTTGGCCTGCGCCGCGGCGGTGACCGGCCGTATCCGGCTGGGCACATCGGTGTTGCTGTTCGTCATGCGGAACCCGGCGTTGGTGGCCAAGACCATCTCCACCATCGACTATCTTTCCGGCGGCCGGGTGACCCTAGGTATCTCCCTGGGGGGCCGGGACAACGAATACGAGCCCATGGGGGTGGACGTAAAACGCCGGGTGGGGCGCTTCACCGAGGGCCTGGAGGTGATGCGCCGGCTGTGGACCGAAAGCGGCGTGACCCACCACGGACGCTACTTCAACATGGACAATGTGAACATGGACCCCAAGCCGGTGCAGAAGCCGGGTATTCCGGTGATCCTCGGCGGGTCCGCCGAGGGTGTTTTTCAGCGGGCCGGTGAACTGGCCGACGGCTGGGTGGCGGGCGGCGGCGGCAACGCCGAGGCCTTCGAGCAAGCGTGGGAGAAGGTCAAGGGCCACGCCCGGGCGGCGGGCAGGGACCCGGCGGCTTTGGACTCGGGAAAGCTGATGTACTGCTACGTGGACGACAACCGGGAGCGGGCCAAGTCCGAGTTGGAAAACTTCACCCACGCCTACTACGGCCCCCAGTACGATGTGGAGAACAACTGCGCCTACGGCAGCGGCGATCAATGCGCGGAGCACATCCAGCGTTACATCGACGCCGGAGCCAAGACCATCATCCTGGGGCCTACTTGGCCCGACACGGGGCAGATCGACCGCATCTGGAACGAAGTCCTGCCCAAGCTGAAATAGTCAGGCTACTCGCGCGCGACTTCCACCATACGGCGGATGACGTCCGCCACCAGGTTCGGCTGGTCACACTGGACACAGTGTCCGCTTTCCTCGGCGATCACCTGCACCCCGGCGGAGGATAGGCGGACCAACTCCCGCTGGGACTCCAGCCATGAACCGGCCAATCGTTGGCCGATCTTCCGGTCGATGAAGGGCGGCAGATTCGGCCGTCCGGCGGTGATCACCGTCAGCGGGAGGCCGCCTAGATCTCCGGCGGCCCTAACCTGATCAAAGCTTGCCGCTACGTCCACGCCCTCCGGGTTCCCCTGCAACCCCCGCATCAATGCGGACATGGCCTGCTCTCCCAGTATCTCGGCGGCCCGCACCAGATTGTCCGGTTGCAGGCTGTCCACCAGAATCACCCCAGCCGTGTTCTCCGGATGCTGGGCGGCGTATAACTGGACGTTCAGGCCACCGTATGAGTGCCCGACAAGGACCACGGGCCCGGCGATTCCGGCCGCGGACAGCAAAGAATGTAGGTCGTCGGAGGCGGTCTGACTCGTGGGAACCCCGCCGGCGGAATCGCTCTGCCCCAGGCCGGCCCGGTCGTAACTGCAGACCCTGGTGAACTCAGATACCCGTTTTTCCACCGGCTCCCAGTCGTGATTGTCAGTGGCCAGGCCCGAATCCAGCACCACGGCCGGATCCCCCTGGCCGGCGCACCTGACGTTGAGCCGGTGTCCACCCACATCGACCAACCGGGACTCAGGGTTGTAGCCGCCGCAGGCAGCAGACAGCAGCAAAAAAAGAAGGCCAAGCACGAAGCTGGTCTTGAGGCGGGGAAATGGGTGGTTTGGGTGATCTGCCATGGGGATTTATAGGATATCAGCGCGGACCAAGGATTGTAGGGGCGGGTTTAAAACCCGCCCTTACCTACATCAGCCAAGTTCCAATAGCGAAACCGCCAGGCGTCTTTTCTACTGGGTCTGAAGCCGGAAGGTCAATAGGCCGGCCGCCAGAACCACGATCGCGGCCCCCAGCAAAAGCAAGGCCCGCTCCGGCACCAGGATGATTTTTTCGCTGTCCAGGTCTAGCCGTTCGCCGTTGGCCAGGTCGATATGGCCCTCCACCCTAAGAGCCTTCCGCCGGATGGTCCTTACCGGGGTGCTTAGCGTACGTTGGGCCAGGGTCAGGAAGAAGCAACCCACGGCCACCAGTACGACCGCTACGTCCAAGCGCGAGGCATTGACCCAGTAGGAGGTGAGGACCGGGAACGCCCCCCACGAGAACGCGAACCAGAGGTCGGTGTGAAACCGGTTGTTCCAGAGGCCCAGATTGTAGAATGCCACGATGAATCCGCCGAAAGCGACGAAGGCGAAAATCCACCGGGATTCCAGGAGACCGGCCACGACGCCCAAGGCCACGGCGCCGGCCAGGGACACGACGGCCAGGGAAACCAGCACAACCGTCGGAATCTTGGTGCCCAGCGGACGGTCGTTCAACTCATCCAGGGCATGGGACGCAATCCCCACTGCCAGGAAAAACGCCAGCAGCGTGCCCAACAGCCGGTCCAAGTGGATGGTTGGGGC
>CAYMZL010000226.1:0-4738 GCA_964394825.1 uncultured Dehalococcoidia bacterium
ACGCAAATAATTCTCCGGTGATCGCGAATTTGTCACCCATTTCCCGGATTAGTCTCATATCGTTTCCCAATGCTCCGGCAGGATAAGAATCCCGTTCTTGCAATGAAATCCTGGCGAACTTTAGCCTATCAGAAATTGGTCGTTTGGTACGGGAAGGAAGGTGGAGATTACTATCATTTTCCGTCTGCGCGAATTTGGATAATTTACGTGACTAGACCCGTCTCTAACGAGTCTATTTTCGTCTGGGCTAGGATTTTTCAACGAGGTAATCGCCCAAGAATAGAGCGTCGATGCCACTGTTGAAGAACGTGTTGAGGGCGTCACTTGGCGAGTTTACTATGGGTTCTCCCCGGACGTTGAATGATGTGTTCAACAGCACGGGAACACCGGTAGCCTGCCCGAACTGTTGAATCACCTGATGATAACGGGGACTGGCATCAGGGTAGACCGTCTGTATTCTTGCTGTGCCCAGGTGGTTGACGGCCGGAATCAAATCTCGCTTCTCTTCGAGAACTGGCACCACCAACAGCATGAATCTGGCCGCCATGTGTCGGTCGTGGTCCGGCAGGTCGAAATATTGGGATGATGATTCCGCCAACACCGCCGGCGCGAACGGGCGGAAGGGTTCCCGAAATTTTATCTTGGTGTTGACGATATCCTTGGTCTCGGCGCGGCGAGGGTCAGCGAGAATGCTGCGATTCCCGAGCGCCCGAGGCCCCCACTCGAATCGGCCCTGCGACCATGCAATGACCTGACCGGAAGCTAGGCGGTCCACCGCAAGTTCAACCAATTTGGATTCGTCGTCAACCAAGGTGGCATCCGCCCCAACATGATTGACCGCGGCCATGATGTCGTCGCTTGAATAGTCCTGGCCCCAATACGCATGGTTCATCACAAATCGCTGGCTATTCCCCAAAGCGCAATGCCAGACATATAATGCCGCGCCCAGCGCAGCGCCGCCGTCTCCGGCTGATGGCTGGATGTAAATCTCCTCGAATCCGGTCTCCTTCAGAACCCGGGAGTTGGCAACGGAATTTAGAGCTACTCCTCCGGCGAGACAAAGGCGTTTCATTCCAGTCCGCTTCTGTACCTCTGAGACCAGTGTGATGATTAGGGTCTCAGTCACACTTTGAATGCTGGCGGCGAGATCTGCATAGTATTGGTTGTAGATGCAAATCTGGTCAAAATTATCCGGCCGGGTCCCGTAATAGGAAGGGTATTCGGTGTCTTTTGTGAAGAACGGGGCTTCGGCCTCTCTGGCTTCCCCAAACAGATCGAGGAATCTGTTGGTGTAGGCATGCTTCGTGCTGCGGTGAAATGAGAAATAGTTCGGGTCCAACCGAAAAGCTCCATCATCCGCCTGTTGGATTATTTTCCAAATTTCTTGAACATATTTGGGTGATCCATAAGGGGCCATGCCCATCACTTTATATTCGCCTTCATTGACCTCGAATCCCAAAAAGGCGGTGAAGGCACTGTAAAGAAGGCCGATTGAATGGGGGAAATGGATCTCCTCTTCGAGTGTGAGGTTTGCCCCTCGACCCACACCGAATGAAGTGGTGCTCCATTCGCCAACACCATCAAAAGTAATGACGGCTGATTCATCAAACGGGGAACAAAAAAATGCGCTTGCCGCGTGGGAAAGGTGATGCTCGGAGAACAATATTCGCTCGGGCTCGACTCCCAGAGATCTGCGAATCTGACTTTTGATCCAGAGTTTATCCATTAGCCACGTGCGCATGCTTTGGGCAAACAGCCGGTTCGTTCTGGGAAAACCATGGAGGGACGATCTGATGAGGCGATCGAACTTTACGAACGGTTTCTCAAAAAATACGACATAATCTAAATCCTTCCCCTGGATGTTTCCGCGTTTCAGGCAGAAATCAATCGCATTTTGAGGATAGTCGAAATCGTGCTTCTTCCTAGTGAACCGTTCCTCCTCCGCTGCCGCGATCAACACCCCGTCTTCTAGGAGGGCGGCGGCCGCATCGTGGAAGAAGCAGGAGATTCCGAGTATGCGCATCGTCTATCTGCCTTAGCCTTGCTTCCGGAGGTGCTCGAAAGCATCAGGAATCGGGTCACGCCGGATCCATCGTGGTCTGGCGGATTTTCGAATGGAAAGCGGGTCCGCCAGAATCTTGAACGGGATTGCGACGAAAGGCACTAAGACCCAGTAAATTATCGTCAACAATATCGTGAGTTGGATATTCCCAATAACTTCGGCAATCCGAAGCCAGGCGCTCCACATTCTCTTTAGCATGGCCAAAACCATCCTCCGTGCTTATCGTGCCGAAGTAAGCGGGCCGGTTCAAGAATAATTGGGCGATTCTCTGATAACATTCCGCGGATGTTCCAATACCTACTCTCGCAAAGATTCTTGCCGGATTCGGAAGCAGCGACGCCAAGCTCTGCGGGATTAGCTAAGGTGGGCCCCATAAGTTAGACGGCATCTGGTCTAGATCATACAGGGGTTCGCTGTCTCCACGTAGTCTACCGATGATTCGTCTGACAACCTATTCCGCCACCAAGATGGGCAAATCTTCATCCGGCCCCCGTGGTGTATCCACCACCGAAGGTGCGTTGTGGGCGCCGATTGGGATGGGGATAATCAGTATGGGCGAAGGGGAGATTTCCTCCGGGTTGGAAGTGAAATGGCAACGACGAGACCGGGCGGGCTAACTGTGATCTCCATTTTGTCGGACGGCAACTTTTTCGGAATCTTCGTTGCCGTTGTGACCCCGGCGGCCCCTGCCCGGCCCATTCGATTCAACGTTTAGGCGGACTCTCGGCAACCGGCGGCGGCGGCCCCTGTATTTGCGGTATGCTTCGGCGACGGCATTGGATAGCCTGACGGGGTCGTGTCGGGCAGCATGGGAGTCGTCAATCACATCGGCCTCGACCAATAAAACGTCATCGTCCCAAGGCTTGTTGGCCTGAATGAATTTCAGACCAGCGGGCGTGGGGCCGTCGGGCAGGTTGTTGTTGGCGACCACTGCGTCAACAGCCTTCGCACCACCGTAGTGCCGGATGACATTCAGGTGGTCTAGGACGCTGTAGCCCACGGTTTGGGCCGGTTCTTCGGCCACATTGCAGACGTACACCTTGAAAGCGGGGGAATCCGCCAGCGCGGCTGCGACGGCAGAGATCAGGAGATTGGGCACGATGCTGGTGAAAAGGCTGCCGGGTCCAATCACGATCATATCGGCGTCTTCGATCGCCCGCACCGCTTCCGGATGGGCGGCGGGGTTAGCCGGGATCAGAGTCAACGACCGCAGTCGGTCGGATGAGTTTCCGACTAGCGTCTCGCCGATCAACGTCTCACCGGAAACCGTGCTTCCCACCAACGTTACATTATTTAGTGTGGAAGGAATCACCCGGCCGCGTATGGCCAGCAGTTCCCCCGCGACCTCAACGCCACGGTAGAAATCCCCGCCGATGCCGGCCAGCGCAGCGATCAGGATGTTGCCGAAACTGTGGCCGTCCAGTTGCCCATCGGACTCGAACCGGTAGTCCATAAGCTGCTGCATGACATCTTCAGAGTCGGCCAACGCCACCAGACAGTTCCGGATGTCGCCCGGAGGCAGGATGCCAAGTTCGTTCCTGAGGCGGCCGGAGCTCCCACCGTCGTCGGCGACCGTCACCACCGCGCAGATGTTGGAGGTGTAGTGCTTCAGGCCCCGCAAGAGATTGGGCAGGCCGCTGCCACCGCCGATCACGGTGATTCGTGGCCCGGAACCAAGGACCCGTTCCAGATATAGGGAGTCAAGGATCGGCCAGTGCCTGGTCCGTTGCCCTACCTGTCCCAATGACCTGCTAAGGCCGAGGCTGGCGATCAACGCCCCCACGACTCCGGCGCCGATGAATACGGAGCCACGCAGGTAGGGAGACTCGTTGCGCAGGCTAACCGATTCCAGGAAAGAGATCAAAGTGGGACCGGTGGATATCTTTAGAGCGAAGATGACGCCAATGGTGATCAGGGCAAGGCCAATGATCCCCACGGCCAGCCAACGCTTTAGAGAAAGCCCCGGGATCATCAGGAAGAGAAGATACTGGTAGAATCGCCTGCTGGTCAGCGCTCTAAGCGCTCGAATCATGTTCCCCCGCCGCCATCAACACTGCCCTTCTTCAACGGCCCAATCATGGCTGATGCCATGGGCAAATGTAAATGGCCCGACCGAAAACGCCAATATAAGTAACACGATTCTAGGGAGCGGTGTGCGCGAGTGTCAAGGTGAATCATGCCGCCTCATCGCTCGTCCAGGGGGAAAGACCGATCACCCTGGAAGGGATCAACGAGATTCAGTCGTTCTGGATTGCGGGAGCGATGCGGGAGTGCCAAGTGGTCGCCTGCTCGTAGGCGTAGGCGGCACGGAATAGAGTCTCTTCGGCGAAGGGGGCCGCCCCAAGCTGGAGGCCGATGGGCAGCCCGTCGGCGGTGAAACCTCCTGGGATGGAGATGGCCGGCAGGGCCGCCAGCGCATAGCAGCCGGTATAAGCGCGGCGGAAGAAGAACCGGGCGCGCACGTCCTCGGCGTTTTCGAACCTGGCAGTCAGGTCGGTGTGCTTCGGAGCGGGGTAGGGAACGGTCGATGAAACCAGGATGTCCACGTCGTTCAGGGCCTCCATGACCTGACGGCGCAGCAGGACCCGGGCCTTTGCCGCCCGGTTGTAGACCTTGGCCGGCACCAGCGCAGCCGACTGGAGCCTGGTCCGGCTGGCCGGGTCCAGGTCGCCAGGC
>CAYMZL010000227.1:0-4728 GCA_964394825.1 uncultured Dehalococcoidia bacterium
CCAGGAGGATCGGTGTATCGTCCGGCTCGTCCATCTCGTCCATAGTGGAAAGTGGCTAAAGGATGCGGGCCACGGCCCTGGTGGCGGCGCCGTCCCCGCCCTTGAGCTTTAGCGGCAGGGCCCAGAGCTCAAACTCCTTGCCCACCAACTGGTCCAGGTTGATCAGGTTCTCGATGAGGGGGATGTTCCGCCCCAGAAGCAGCCGGTGCACCGGGAAGTCTTTGATCGTTGACAGAGGGGTGTCCGGGTGTTTGTCGATGGGGAAATCGACGGCCACGGCGTTGGCCCCGCACTCGGCCAGGAAAGCGGCCCCTTCGGTGCTGAGATAGGGGCCGTGACCGTAGAAGCGCGGCCCACCGGACTCGGTCTCCGCCCAGCCGGTGAACAGGACCACTATCTTGTCCCTCACCGACTTAGCGCTCGCGCCGGCGTCCTCAAGTTGGGAGACCAACAATGGCGATTGCTCCTGGGCGACCGGCCGGAGGTCCAGCAAAAGCGCCGGCCCTGCGTACTTCTCCAGGGGCATGTCCTCAATCGTTGTGGCACCGTCGACGAAGTGATAGGGAGCGTCCACGTGGGTGCCGATGTGGGTGGCCAAGCACAGCTTCTGGTTGGAGCGGGCGTGGGTGGCGTGAGTCTGGATCGGCTCGACCTCCACCCCCACCAATCCGGGCACCAGACTGACCCGGTCACTGCCCAGAGTTAGCGTCAAGTCGATGAGTTCCGTCATTAAAGTAACCCTCGAAATAGTTAGGGATGCCTGCTAATCTCCGCCTGCCTGCTCCAAGAGAGCTGCCCTCGCCGCTTGGTCGGCCAACCGCGGGGTGGTCCGGGCCTCTCTAGGCAGTGAGTCCTCCCAGTCGGGAATCAGGACCTTGGCGCCGGACTCCATGCTGAATATGACCAGCACGCCGGCAAAGCTGAAGAACATGGAAAGGACCAACGCCGGGTTGAACGAACCGGTGACATAGATGGCCAGCCCTCCCAATATCGTGGCGATGGCGTGGCCCGAAAGGGCGCCCATCATCTCGAACCCGTAGAGGGTTGCCAGGGGTCCGGTCCCGAAATACTGGCGGTTGACCACTAAATAGGCGGACATCTCGCCCCCAAATCCCAACCCAAACAGCATTGCGAACAGGTAGAAGGCCCAGACGTCCGTCGCCCAGAACAACACCAGGACCGTTACGCCCTGGACGAAAAGGGCCGTCATCATAACCGGCTTGGCGCCCAAGCGTTCGGCCAAGATGGGAGCCATGAAACGGCCCAGGATGCTGAAGACGGAGATGAGCGCAAGTATGTACGACGCCGCTGTTAGGCTGACTCCCTGGTCGATGGCCAGGGGTATGGAGTAGATCAGCACGATGCCGTGACCGGCACAGCCCAGTCCGTGGATGGTGGGTAGGTTCCAGAACGCTCTGGTGCGGCGCATGGCCTTGTTGAAGACCTTCAGACGCAACCGTTCAATCTCTTTGCCCCGGAACATCTCCGGAGGGTCGTCCGCTCGGGCGCCGTAGGCCGTGCTTCCCTCGTCGGCGGGCTTGGAACGGTAGAAGAAAGTTAATATTATCAGCAGTCCGCCGCCGGCCAGGCCGATGTAGGTGAAGGTGGCCTGCCAACCGACTGCGTCTAGAAGGTTGGCGATGGAGGGCGCGACCGCCGCCGCCCCGATTCCGCCCGAGGCCCAGAGTAGCCCGGTGGCCAGGCCCAGCCGCTGTTTGAACCAGCCGTTGACCGACGCCAGTAGGGGCACCATCGCCAGGGACTGGGTTACGGACAGCAGCACGCCGAAGTAGAGGAAGAATTGCCACAGATGGGTTACGGTCCCAATCAAGATCATGCTGGCCGCGTAGAGGACCCCGCAGGCAAGCATCAGAGGACGGGCGCCGAAGCGGTCGCCAAGCATGCCTGTAAGCGGGGCCGCCAATGCTCCGAAGAGGTAGTAGGTGGCCAAAGCGGCGCCGATCAGGCCCATGTTCCAGCCGAATCCGCCGTCAGGGTCGTTCAAAGGCGCGACCATGATTCCGGCCGCCATGCTGATGGACTGGCCGACGATTTGGGCTACGGCTAGGATTGCCAGGATGACCCAGGCCCGGTGAATCTTTCTTTGCCTGCCGGTGGCCGCGGGGGTTGGGTTGGTGGTAACTGCCATTGATCTGAATTGCTCCAAATAAGAGAGGGTATCTCAAGAGAAACCGGGCGGATCAAATCTCCGCCCGGTCCTCAGTCATTTTAGATCCATATTAAATCGAAAACCACGTAAATCCTAGTGCAAAGGGCAGGCCTTCAGGAACGCCTTGCCCCACCAGGTGTCACTCGTTTCGACTGCCGAGGCGAGGCGGGCCACTTGGTATGGCCCCGAGTTTTCTTCCCAAAGGTTGCTTCCGCTGAGGGTGGGCGTGGTGCCCGGCAACCCGAATGCCAAGGTGCGTTGACCGCTCAAATCGGCCGACACCGCCCAGGCCCCGAAGAATATGATCAGGGCGATAACCACCGCCAGCACCACGGAGAACGTGAGCGTAACTGGTATTCGTCTTGAAGTGGTCAAACTTCCACCTCTGCTTCGGCGGACCCGATGCGCCCGGACCTAGGCCCGGACCTCCACATCGTAGGGGAAGACCATGTTGTTGCCGTAACCCCGGCCGTCCCAGGGGTTGGGGAACTCCATGGGCTGGGTGACGCCTTCCACGTTGGTGGCGCGGCACATGATGGTGTATTTGCCCTCGGCGGGCGGCATCCAGAAGTGCTCCCACCGGTACCACGAATAGGCCTCCCGGTCGTGTAGCTTCTGCACCGGGTCCCAGGTCTGGCCCCCATCGGTGCTGATCTCCACCTCTTCGATGTCTTCTTCACCGGACCAGGCCACGCCGGCCAGGTTGTAGCCGCCGGCGGGGATGATCTCGCCGGGGACCGGGTTGGTGATTATGGACTTGACCTGCAGCTTGGTGTACACGCGGTATGGCACCGGGCTGCCGGGCTCGTTCATGGTCATGTAACGCTGGGTCATGTAGAACCCTTGGAACTCGTGGTCCAAGACGTGGATGCCGACCAGCCACTTGACCGAGTTCATGCCGTACCAACCCGAGACCATGAGCCGCAACGGATAGCCGTGTTCCTTGGGCAGTGGCTCGCCGTTCATCTCATAGGCCAAGATCGTGTCGGGATGGAGGGCCTTGGCCATGGGCAAGCTGCGCTCGTAGGTAACTTCGGCGGGGTCGCCCACCACTTCGTCGGGTCCATGGTCGGCGCCCTCGAACATCACTTCGACCGCCGAGTCCTTGACTCCGGCCAACTCTAAAACGTCTTTCAGTGAGACTCCGGCCCACTCAGCGTTGCCCATGATGCCGTGGCCCTTGATCTGCTCCATGACCGAACTGATGCGCAGGGCTTTGGTGTAATACTCGGGCACCGGGCTATTGCCGCAGCACTCAAAGGTCACCTGGAATCGCTTCTGGGGCAGCTTTTTCAAGTCTTCCAACGACAGAGAAATGGTGCGCTCGACCTCTCCGTCCACCTTCAACTGGAAAGTGTTGACGTCGATCTCAGGGCTGTCCGTCCAGTGGTTGCGGATGTAGAACAGGTCGTTGGGGACGATGTTTTCCTGGAGCGCCTGCGGGGGCGCGGCCCAGGTCCGAAGACCGGCGTTGGTGGGAATGATCTGCGGTTCCGCTTTGGTGCCGATTTGCGGCAGAGCCATGGGGGGGTCCTCCTGAAGACACTCCAATAAGATATTTCGGCTATTCCAGGTGGTCGGTTTCCAGTTCCGCCGACGGATAGGTGATCAACAATACCGCCGGGGTCCAGAGATGGTGTATCAGCTTGTGGGGCACGCCCGGCGGGGCCAACAAAGTGGTGCCCGCCCGTACTGTCCGCACCTCGCCATCCAGGATGACCTGAATGGCGCCGGATAATACCTGGATGGCGACATCCACCGGATGAGTGTGCATCCGGCCCTCCCAGCCAGGGGAGATCTCCACCTCTTTCACGGTCAATGATACCGCACCTTGGTCTTTGGATACCAGATACCGCTCCCGTACCCGTTCCATAACTGGGGCCAAGCGGATGTCTGAATGGTCGATTATTGGCATTGGTTATCTCCGGATTTCATCTAACGGTGATCCCGGCTATTCGACGGCTATGGGGTAGCCTTCTATTGAATGCGGCGTTGGTTACTCGACAGTCACCGGGTAGCCGACGATGGCGCTGAAGTTCTTGCGCATGTTGTTGTAACGGGGCTCACGGGACTGGACGCGGCCCACCTCGTCGTGGGCGCGGGACATGATGTTGTACTCGCCGGGCTTGTCCGCATCCCACCGGTAGGACCAGCGGACCCACATGAACCGGTCGCGGGGCTCCTCGATGTGGGCGGCGTGCCAGGTGTCTCCGCCATCGACGCTGACATCGACCTGCGAGATGGCGCCGGCGCCGCTCCAGGCGTAGCCCCGGACCATGTGGACGCCCTTGGTCATCTTCTCGGTGTCGTCGTTGGGCTGGGTCACGATGGACTTGACGCCGAGGGTGGTGATCAACTCTTTGTCGGGGTCGTCGGCCGAGTCGGCGTAGTAGTAGAACTGGTAGTGGTACCAGCAGTCCGGCATGTGGTCCAGGATCTCCAGGTCCGTGATCCACTTCACCGACCAGTTGCCGGACCAGCCGGGCACCAGCAGACGGACGGGCGCGCCGTGGAGGTGCTCCAAGAGCTGCCCGTTCTGGGCCCAGGCCAGGATCGTG
>CAYMZL010000228.1:0-4684 GCA_964394825.1 uncultured Dehalococcoidia bacterium
AATCGGGGCTCCATGTACGTCTCCCTCTGTCACCCCGAGTGTAGCGAGGGGTCTCTTTGCTCCTGGTCAGTGTGCTTCAGTTGGAACGAGATTCTTCGGCTGACGCCTCAGAATGACATTTTTGAGGCAAGCCCCCGAACCGGTGCAAGGGATGTTTACCCTTTGGCAGGCAGGTATTTCTGGTACCAGGCCACGGTCTCGTTCATGACCTGGGAAAAAGCAGGCTCCGCGTAGACCTCGTAGTGGCCGACGCCCTTCAGCACGACCAGCTTCTTGGGCTCTCCCGCGTGGGCGTATAGCTGCTCCGACTCCTCGGGCGGCACCAGGCGGTCGTCGTCGCTGGTGATGAACAAGATGGGCCTTGGTGAGATCTTATCCACGATCCACTCCGGGTTGAAGCCGATGGTGTCGTCGATGTACTCCACCGGGATGGTGCCGACGGCGGCGGGGTTGTTCTTGCGGGCGGCGGCGGCCAGTTCGGCGGACTGGCGGTCCGGCAGCAGGATCTCCGCGCGTTCCACCATCTCCGACTTTCCGGTCAGGGCGCGTTGCTCCCGGTCGGCCTTGGACCGTTCCAGCAGGTCGAACCACTCATCCATGCGCCGCACCCGGCTCATCCACCGGGCGCCGTGGCCGATGCCCACCACGCTGACGATGCACTTGGCCCGTTGGTCGATGGCCCCCACCCAGGAGACGGTGGCCCCGCCGTAGCTGGTGCCGTAGATACCGATGTTGTCCTCGCTCACCTCGGGTTGGACGCCCAGGTAGGTCATGGCGGCCTGAACGTCGGCCACCCGGCTGTAGGGCACCAAGCGGTTGGGGCTGACGCCCTCGCTGTCGCCCCAGCCCTTGTAATCGAAGGTCATGACCACGTAGCCGGCATCGTTCAACACCCGGGCGTTGTCGGGCAGGTAGAGGTCTTTGACCCCCGTGTAGCCGTGACACAGCAGCACCGCGGAGCGCTTCTCCCCGGCGGCCAGGCCCTCGGGAACGTAGACGTCGCCGCAAGGTTTGAAACCCTCGCTGTAAAACTCAATCGCGCGTTTCATCGGTCGTGCTCCTGTTATTCGTCGACGTGGAGGCCGGCGGTCTGGAAATCGGCTTGGGTCAGGCCGGCGAACCGGGAAGGCAGGAAAGTCTCGATGGAGGTTGGGACCTTCTTGCAGCCGCCCTGGATGTATTCGGTGATGGCCTTGGCGGTGATGGGGCCCAGGTGGATGCCCTTGGTGGTGTGGCCGGTGGCCAGGACCACGCCCTCTCTTCCGGGAACCGGGCCGATGATGGGCTTGCGGTCGGGGCTCAGGGGCCGGGAGCCGGCCAGTTGTTGCACCAGGGACGCGTTCTCCAGGTCGGGGAAGACGTCGATGGCCCGCTGCATGATCTCCACGCGCGCCGTTTCAGTGGGCAGCCGGTCCATGTCTTCGCCCTGGTATAGCTGGTCTTTGTCGTAGTCCCGGCCTCCGGTGCTACCCACGCTTAGAAACCCGTCCAGCCGGCTGACCATGTGGCCCCGTTTGGGGGAACTGATCAGCACCTGAAGCGGGTCGCCGTCATATTTGAGCAGCAGGCGTTCCCCTTTCAATGCGCCCACGGGAACCGGAAAGCCCAGGTCCCTTTGGAAAGGCGGGCTCCAGAGTCCAGCCGCTATCACCACCGTGCCGCAGGAGATGTCGCCCCCTTTGGTCCGCACGCCGGTGATCCGGCTGCCGACCGACATCAGGCCGGTGACCTCGCGGAGGATGGTCTGGGCGCCTTTGCGTTCGGCCCCGGCGGCCAGGGCCAGGTTCAGCCGGTAGCTGTCCAACTGGGCCGACTCGTCTTCGTAGACCGCTCCCCGGAGCGACGGGGTCAGCCGTGGTTCGAGTTCGTGGACGTCGGCGGCGGTGATCCAGCGCATGGCGACGTGGTCTTTCTGCCAGGACATGAGGCCCTTGATCAATATCTCTTCGCTTTCTTCCAACGCCAGTCTCAGAGAGGGGCGACGCTGGTACAGCAGGTCCATGCCCGTTGCCTCTTCCAGTTCCTCGACCAGCGAGGGAAACTCACGGTAGCCGTCCAGTCCGAATCGGAAGGATGGGCCGGGGGAGAACTCGGTGCCCAGGAGACTGATGAAGCCCGTAGCGTGGGCGGAGGAACCGCTGCCGATGGCCTCCCGCTCCAGCAGGGCGACCTTGATGCCTTCTCTCGCCAGGTAATAGGCCACGGAGCAGCCGACGACTCCCGCGCCGACCACGGCAACATCAACATTTTCTGCCATATGGGATGAGACTCCGGGGAGGGGGTGGCTGGAATTATGGAAGGGTTGCCCGTAGCTGTCAACAACGGGCGGGAGCCTGGCGGTTCAACCGGCGGACCCAGTGGCCCCGGAGGGCCCCGTAGCCCCGGTGGGAAATGAAGGGATGCCCAATGTCGAAGGGACCCCGGTCAGTCTGGCGCTCAGTTCCCAAAGGCCGGCGGCCAAGGACTCGTCGTAGCTGCGGTCGGATGACCGCACGGGCTGCTTCTTGAACAGGTATTTGCCCGAGACTCCTTCCATCTCCGGAGAGGAGGCGGCGTACACCGGCGTGATGGCGCCGGCCTCGACGCTGATTCCCCGTAGTCTGAGGAAGAAGTTGAGGAAGCGGCCAAAGTGCCCGTTGTTGGTCAGGATATTGGTCGCCACCAGGCCGGGGTGCAGGGCGTTGGCCGTTACTCCGGCGCCCTCAAGCCGGCGGGCCAGTTCGTAGGTAAAGAGCACGTTGCACAGCTTGGACCGTCCATAGGCCCGAGAACCGAAATACCGGTGAGGGGCATGGACATCGCTCAGATCGAGCCGGGCCCCGTGATGGGAGTTGGAGGCTACGTTGACGACCCGGGCCGGGGCTGAAGCGCATAGAACGTCCACCAACAGGTGGGTGAGCAGGAAGTAGGAAAGGTGGTTGAGGGCAAAGGTCATCTCGATGCCGTCGGCGCTGTTTCTCCGAGCCATATGGAACGCTCCAGCGTTGTTGACCAGGACGTCCAACCGGTGGCGCCGTTCCTTGAACTCTGCGGCCAGGCGGCGGACCTGTTCCTGGGACGACAGGTCGGCCACCAGGTACTCCACGGCGGGGTTGAGAGTCTCTTCCTGGATGCCGGTGGCGGTGGCGGCGCACTTTGCCGGGTCGCGGCCGGCGAGGACGACGGTGGCGCCCATGCGGGCCAACTCGAGAGCGGTTACCCGCCCGATGCCTGCGGTCGCTCCGGTCACCAGGCACGTTTTGCCGGCCATCAGGTCCGATCTGGTGGATGATTCGATCGTCATTCAGACTCCTGTAGTGCTACCGTTTCGCCCCCATCCTAACCTTCCCCCGGCGGCGGGGGAAGGGACTGTGCAGCCAGGCACATGGGTTTACGCATAGACCGGGGAGTTAGAGCCCCCCTTTCGTAAAGGGGGGTTGGGGGGATTTTGGTTGGTGCCGGAAGGGCGAAATCCCCCTTAGTCCCCCTTTACGAAAGGGGGAGATAGACCCCCAGGCGCAAATTGATTCCCGGAGGCCCAGGGAGTAATCTGTTGCCCGGGAATCCATTGGAAAGTCGGCCGCGCAGGCCCGCCACGAAGAATAGCCACCCAGGAGGAGCCATGGCCGGTCCCAAGATCACCTTTGGCGTCAATCTTACGGTGGAAAGATATTGGGACGTCCCCGAATTCGCCCGCCGGGCCGAGGAGATGGGCTACAGCCGGGTGGCCATGGGCGAGCACATCATGGACGGCAACCCGCCGCGTCCCACCCTGCTCAACCTTCCGGCCATGGCCGCCGCCGCCGGGGCCACTGGAAGCATCCGGGTGATGACCGGCATCGTGATTGCGCCCCTGTACCATCCGGTGACCCTGGCCAAGATGGTGGCCAGCGTGGACCAGGTGTCGGGAGGGCGACTCGACTTCGGTATCGGCATCAGCGGTCAGCGGGGCACCAAGATCGAGTTCGACGCTGTGGGGGTGGATGTCCACACCAGGGGCAAGCGCACCGACGAGATGCTCCAGGTGATGAAACGCCTCTGGACCGAGGAACACGTCTCCCACCACGGCGATTTCTTCGATTTCGACGACGTCACGCTGCTGCCTTTCCCGGCGCAGAAACCGTACCCGCCGGTCTGGGTCTCTGGGCGCAGCGACGCGGCCATGCGGCGGGCGGCGGTGATGGGCGACGGCTGGTATCCCTACCTGTTCACCGTGCGCCGGATCAAGGCCAGCTATGAGATGGTGCGCCAGTTCGCCGCCGAAGCCGGGCGGAACCTGGCCGGGTTCCACTGGGGGCTGAACCAGCCCACCGCCATCTCCTCAGATGCCTCGGAAGCCATGGCCCTGGCGGTTTCCAACGTCGGCGAACGGTACGTGACCCCGGAGCGGAGCGCCGAGGACATAGCCCAGGCGCTGTGTATCGCCGGTACTCCCGAAGACTGCATCAGGGCCGTGGACGACCGTATCGCCGCCGGCGTGGAGCACATAAATCTGGGCTTCCTGGCCTCCGGCCCGGACGCTTTCTGCCGCCAGATGGAGATGTTCGCCTCCGACGTCATGCCCCATTTCCAGGGATAGAAACCCCCAATATAAGCGCCACAGGATAGGAGCAGGATCATGCCGGATTCCATATCCCTCAAGCCTGACTCAATTTCTCTCAGGATGGAAAGCAATATCGCCGTCGCCATGAGGGACGGCGTCACC
>CAYMZL010000229.1:0-4665 GCA_964394825.1 uncultured Dehalococcoidia bacterium
TTTCTCCGGTCCTGGTGTCGGGCGGTCCTGGCGTCGGTGAAAAGAAGTCCTGGTTCTTACTACATTTAGGTAGCGGCTATGGGTCTTTGAAACCCAGCCGACTCGCTCTGCAATTCCGGGTTTCAGGTGTGAAGGCTGATGTATTATAGACCACGGTCCAAAGCCAGGCGGGGTGGTTGATGGACGCGGCGAGTTAATTTTGAACTAGGCGGACGCCGAGAATGGCCCAAGGTTCGTCAGTTGAGCATTGGAGCAATTGGGACCTCCTGAAGCTCAATTCATTCAGCTTCGGTATAAGCGGATTCATCCTGGCCATGGACACGGTGGTCCTTCCGGTCATCGTGTTGACGGTAGCTCCGGAAGAGCTCAAGAACACCTATCTGGCGGTACTGGGAATCAGCGGCTTGCTCATGGCCGCCGTGGTGCAGCCGACCATTGGGCGCATCAGCGACCGTACCCAGTCCCCTTTGGGCCGCCGGGTCCCTTTCATCCTCTGGGGCTCCGTTTTCGCGGCGATCGGCCTCATCGGTGTGCGGCTCGCGCCCAACTTCGCGGTCCTTTTCGGGGTCTGGATCTACATACAGGCCAACGTAAATATCGCCTATGGACCCGGATTGGCGCTGATCCGAGACCGCGTGCCGCTGCACCGGATCGGCATGGCTTCGTCGATGAAGATCATGTCCGACGCGGCGGGCGGAGCGGTGATGATTGCCGTCACCGGCACATTGATCGGCAAGACCGGGTCATCACTCGACTGGCAATGGCTGACTCTGGGGTTATTGGCCTTTGCCTTGATCGTCGCCGTCTCTATCACGTCGGTCTATATCTCCCGCCGGGAATCAGCCTCACCATTAAATTCCCAGCGCCGCGACGTCGAATCGTCTTTCCGTTCGTTGATGAACCCCCAGCTAGGCCTGTTTCTAGTGTCCCGGCTGTTGATGATCACGGCGATAGCATCATTCCAGACCTACGGGTTGTTCTTTCTCCGGGACTCGGTCGGGTTGGACAACGCGGCCGAGGCTTTGGGACGCATGATCTTGGTGATCGCTGGGGCCTTGGCCATCGCGGTCTATATCTCAGGGTGGATTTCGGACCGGGTGGGCCGGAAGCCGGTGGTCATGGTGGGAGCCATCGGAGCCGCCATCAGCTCCCTGTGGATGTTGACGGCCAGCGATTCCACGGAAGTGTTGGTCATTGCCAGCGTGATCGGCGCATCCGTGGGCACTTTATTGAGCGCGAACTGGGCGCTGGCCAACGAATTGGCGGACGAGAGCCATGCGGGACTTCACATGGGCATCGTGAATCTGGCGACCATCGGCGGAGCGGCCACGGCCAAGCTTCTGGGGCCTGGGATCGACGCCCTAAACCGCATCTCCGGAGACCTTGGATACCAAGTGCTGATCGCCGGCGCAGCGGGGCTGTTCCTCGCCGGCGCACTACTATTGATGCCGCTAAAAACGGCCGGACGCGGGCCCGAATCTAGAGACGCGGCTCGGCCTCCAGCCTCATAGCCTGAACGCACCAGCCAAACACTTCGGGCGAGCGGATCGTTACCGGGCGGCGGCGGCCTTCTTCACGAATTCGGCTGCGCCCCTGGCCACCCAGGCGTTCCATGAAGTCATCAAGAATGTGACTCCTTTTTGCACGTAGGCTTCCAGGTTTCCGTCGTTCACCAATGTTCCCGCCACCTTCCCTGCCGCGGTTATCTTCGCGATGGCCTCAGCGATGGCCTTCTGGACCTCTGGGTGTTCGGCATTGCCGATGTGGCCCATGGTCTGGGAAAGGTCCGACGGAGCAACGAAGAACACGTCGATGTCCGGCACGGTCAGGATCTCGTCGAGGTTGGCCAGGGCCTCCACCTCTTCGAGGAGCACGATGACCATTGTCTGGTCGTTGGCCTGGTGGAAGTAATCGCCGACCCCGAACGACTGACGTCCGCCGAACATTCCCCGGTACCCCGATGGGGCGTATTTGGCGGACTGTGCAGCCTGCTCGGCGGCCTCCCGTGAATTAACGTGGGGCACGACGATGCCCATGGACCCCCGGTCGAGGGTGCGGGTAATCAGACCTGGGTCGTTGGAGTTGACCCGGGTGATGGACGCCATCTCCCACAGATCGCAGGCCCTGGTCATGTCGCCCAAAGCGTCCCAGTCCACCGGTCCGTGCTCGCATTCGATCCACGCTGCGTCGAAACCGATCGGTCCCAGGAAATCGATGATATCGCTGCTCTGCAGTCCGGAGATGGTGGTGACCACCTCGCCATTTCGTAGTTTTTGCTTGGCCCCGTTAACTCTGATTGACGGCACGTCGGTCCTCCTGATACGCGGTATTGGCTCTGCTGCCCTTCGGTGCTCGACCCGGCGGGCCCGGCAATTCTGCCACCAAGCCGGACAATAGACAAATCTTACTGGGCCAGTTCCGGGTCACCGCTCCCAATCAGCGGCGCTGTCGGCTAAGGCATGGTTGGTTAAGTTGGTCTGAAAAGAACCGTCAGAGCTCATCCGGTAGACCTCGTCGTTACCATCCCGGTTGCTGTGAAATACGATCTGAGAACCAGCCGAGTTCCAATTGGGCGCGCTGTCCACGGCCCCGCTAATCGTCAGAGGGTATGCGCCCGAGCCGTCCGAGTTCATCACATAAATCTCCCAAGAGCCGTTGCGGTCGGAAGCGAAGGCGATCTTGCCGCCGCTGGGCGACCAGGCCGGACCGTTGTCTCCTCCGGCATCATTGGTCAGATTCACCTTTCCGGTGCCGTCGGCGTTCATCAGGTAGATCTCGCTGTTGCCGTCGCGGTCCGAAACGAAAGCGATCTTGGAGCCGTCGGGAGACCAGGCCGGATGGTGGTCCGCCGCGCCCGCCGTGGTCAACCGCTGTTGGTTTGAACCGTCGGTGTTCATCACGTATATCTCGTCGTTTCCATCTCGTGCCGAAGTGTAAGCGATCTGGGCTCCGGAAGGAGCGCATGCCGGAGAGTTGTCGGCGGCTGGTCCATCGGTGAGCCTGGTCTGATTGGTCCCGTCCGATGACATGATATAGATCTCCAAATTGCCGTCCCGGTCCGAGGCGAAGGTCAGAGAATGGCCTCCGCACCACGAGGGCTCAAAGTCGGACGCCGGGTTGTTGGAGAGGTTCACCGGGTTGTAACCATCCGAACCCATAATCATGACCTCGAAGTTTCCGCTCCGGTTGGACTGAAACGCTATCCGGCCTCCGGCGGCATAGGGAAGGGGCGTGGCCGGGACCGTTGGTGTGGGCGTGGGTGTTGACCCTGGAGCAGGTGTCGGACTGGGAACCGGCGTCGGATTGGGAGTCGGCGTGGGTGTGGTGACAGGGAGTGAGATTAACACTGATACGTATCTATCGAGATTCATGTAAACGTAACCCGTCTGCCCGCTTTCAGTACGGAACCCAGCCAACATCAACTTTGAGCCTGGGACCGCCGGCACCACCAGCACCGGAATAATGGAGTCGGGGGGATAGGTGCCGTCATCGTCGGGCGGCCAAGACAGGACCACCTTGCCGTTGGGGACGGCGAAGATCGACTGGCCCGGTTGCAACGCCACGCCATTGATGTACAGCCGGTAGCCATGGAGCTTGATTGCCTTAGGTCCAGGGGTGGCCGTCGGTCCGGGGGTGGGTGAGGCCACCGGTATCGGGGTCGGAGTCGGCACCGCGGTCGCAGTGGCCACTGGGATGGGAGTTGCAGTCGGCGGGATTGCCGCACTCGGCTCTGGGGCTGTGGTGCCCGGCGGTACCGTAGCCGGAAGCGCAGACGCGGTGGGCACTGAAATGGGGGTTGTGGTGGGCGGGATTGCCACGCTCGGCTCGGGCGCCGCGGTGGCCGCCGGGGCCGGGGTTTCAACCGCCGTGGATGAAACATCCGGTGCGGGCGCGGGTAGGAGAGCATCGGCATCCGCGCCGGGGCCGATGGTGAGGGCAAACCGGCTCAGGCTGTCAACCCAGGCCACAACGGTGGAAGTGGCTGGATCGGCGGTCGTCTCCAAAATATCCCAGGACCGTTCCTGCTCAAGAAAATGCTGGAGCGCGAAGCGGGAGTAGTCGTTTCCGGCCAACGCCAGCTCGTCCGGCCCGATGCCAACGGCGATGGAGAGCATCTGCTGAAAAATGACTGGGCCGTCGTCAGCTTGTTCCGGCTGTGCCGACAACTCGAAGAACCGCCCGGTGCTCAGGTAGCCGTGAGGTAGACTGGGGATACCGGACGAATCCGATTCTTGGTAGCTGAGCAGCACGGGGAAAGAGACGGACCCCGCGGCTATGGCAACCGTCACCCGGCCATCCTCGGACCGCAGTTTCACGGTGTCTTTGCCGGTTATGACAACCCCCACTGGGCCCAGAAACAGGGCCTCCAATACCCCGTTTCTACCCGTTGACGGCGTCAGCGGCAGCACTCCGGAGACGACCAGCCCGGCGAAGAGACTCCCCAGCAAAAGCAGGGGAAGAATGGCAAATTTTGCCACGTCCGAAATCATCCCTCGACGTGTCGGGGCCGGTCTCTGGCCGGAGTTGGCCACTGGCCCGGACCGGTCATTTTTCACTGACCGGTCCGATACGGCCCCCTCCATCAGCTATCCACACGGGCCGGCCAAATCAACCATGAGGCCGGTGGCCCAGACCGCCGGCACGATTGGAAACATATTCGGAACC
>CAYMZL010000230.1:0-4661 GCA_964394825.1 uncultured Dehalococcoidia bacterium
ATGATGGAATACAACCAACCGCTGCACGCCTTTGACCACGACCTGATCAAGGACGCCACCGTCATCGTGCGCCGGGCCAGGCCGGGAGAGACGTTGACTACGCTGGATGGCGTGGAACGCAAGCTGAGCGCGGAGAACCTGGTCATCGCCGACGCCAACGACCCCATCGGCCTGGGGGGAGTCATCGGCGGGGCCAACAGCGAGATAAGCGAACGCACGGTGAACGTGCTGTTGGAGTCGGCCACGTTCAACGGGACCAACAACCGGGAGACCGCCCAGTCCATGGGACTGCGCACCGAGGCCACTCTTCGGTTTGAGAAGGGCCTTCGCCCGGAGTTGGCGCCCATCGCCCTGCGCCGCGCCACCGGGCTGATCCAGGAGGTTGCGGGGGGGACCGTCGCGCCGGGTATCGTGGACGTTCTGCCCGGCGAGGGCGCCGATGCCCCGGTGGTGCCGCTGAGCAGCAAGAAGATCAAGCGGATACTGGGCATGGAAGTGGACCTAAAGCGGGTCCAGGGGATTCTAGACGCCCTGGGATTCACCTGGGAGTCCGCCGGCGAAGGTGAACTGAAGGTCACCGTGCCCTACTGGCGTAACGACGTCAACATCGAAGAGGACCTGGTGGAGGAGGTGGTGCGGTCCATCGGCTACGATTCCGTCCCGACCACCATGCTCTCCAGTCCCATCCCATCCCAACAGCCGGTGCCGATCATGGGGCTGCGGGACCAGGTCAAGGACCTGTTGGCGGCTGCGGGGATCCAAGAGGTGATCAACTATCCGTTGGTGACCCTGCAGCAACTGGAGCCGTTCGACCCGCTCGTCCGGACCAACCTACCCCTGCGGGTGGCCAACCCCTTGAGCTCCGACCGCGAGTACCTCCGCACCACCTTAATGTTCAGCGTGCTGACCAACCTGGCATCCAATCAATGGCACAGCGCCGGGCCTTTCCGGCTGTTCGAGGCCGGGAGGGTTTTCGAGTCAGGCGGCAAAGACCTACCCGAGGAACGGGAGACCGTCGCCGGCGTGCTGGCTGGTCTTCGCCAAGAACCGTCTTGGCTCGAGGACGAAAGCCTACTGGACTTCTACGACGCCAAGGGCGTGACCGAGTCGGTGCTGGACCGGCTGGGCGTGGCGGCCACCTACGAACCAGTTGATGATCCGGCGTTTCATCCGGGACGCTGCGCGGTCATCAAAGCTGGTGATGCGGTGCTCGGCATGGTCGGCGAGGTCCACCCTTCCATCAGGGAACGGTTGGGACTGGAGCAGCCACAAGTAGCCGTCTTCGAGCTCTATTTGAAGCCCATCTTGGCCGCCCTGCCCCAGGCCCAGCGGCAGTTTGAGCCTTTGCCCAGATATCCCTCCGCAACCCGTGACCTGGCGCTGGTGATGCCCGCCGACGTGACTGCCGGGCGGGTGACCCAGTTGATCCTGCGCCACCGGGGCGTCGACCGCGCCGAGTTATTCGACATCTACGCCGGGGAGAGTATCGCCGAAGGCTCCAAATCCCTGGCATTTCACGTATACTTTCAAGCGATGGACCGGACCCTGACCAACGAAGAGGTGGACCGCTCACTGGACGGGCTGCTGCGGACCTTGGAACGGGAATTGAACGTCACACTGAGGACTTAACGAGCCGACACTCGACACTACCATAGACGCATCTAGGTAAAACCGAGGCATACATTTTACCCTCACTCTAACTCTCCCCCTTCAGGGGGAGAGAACTGGTCCCTTCCCCCTCGCAAGGGGGAAGGCTAGGATGGGGGCGTTTCCCAGGGCATCAATTCCATCCGGACCGGAAACCGTAACGCATATGACTAGTCACCAACACGGACAACAACATGGTGAGGGCTCCGCCCACGCTCACGGCCATCGCCACGCCGCTGACGACATGCTCAGCGTGGAGCAGGCCTACGAGCGGGTAATGGCCAGCTTCCAAATTCTGGAGGCGGAAGAAAAGCCGCTGCTGGACTGCATGGGGCAGGTGCTGGCCGAAGACATATTCTCGCCGCTGGCGCTTCCTCCGCTGGCCAACTCCGGGATGGACGGATACGCCCTGCGCCACAGCGACATAGCCGGGGCGTCCCAGGAGAACCCCAGTAACCTCAAGGTCATCGGCCTGGTGGCGGCCGGTCAGATGCCCGACAAGTCCGTCGCTCCCGGCACCGCCATCCGGATCATGACCGGAGCGCCGGTGCCCGACGGCGCCGACACGGTGGTGCCCTTCGAAGAGACCGACGAGGTGCAGCGTAAAAAGGAGGGCAAACCCCTGGACCAGGTGGCAATCTTTGCCGACATGCCCGTGGGCTGTAACGTGCGTCCGGCGGGCGAAGACGTGAGCCCGGGCGCTTTGGTCCTGGAGAAGGGCACGGCGGTGCGGGCGGCCGAAGTTGGAGTTATCGCCTCGCTGGGTTTGGACAAGGTTAAGGTTATACGCCGGCCGGTGGTGGCGGTATTGGCCACGGGGGACGAACTGGAAAACCTTGGCGCCCCCCTTTCCGGCGGCAAGATCTACGACTCCAACAGCTTCAGCGTGGCCGCCTCGGTGGCGGCCAGCGGCGGCATACCCAAGATATTGGGCATCGCCAGGGATAACCTGAGCGACCTGAACGCCAAATTGGAAGCCACTGCGGGAGCCGACTTGGTCGTCACTTCGGCGGGCGTTTCCAAGGGCGATTATGATATCGTGAAAGAGGTGCTCAACGAGAGAGGAGAGATGAACTTCTGGTCGGTGCGGATGCGTCCGGCCAAGCCTCTGGCCTTCGGTCACCTGAACGGTCCCGGCGGCAAGAACATCCCCCTTCTGGGCCTGCCTGGCAACCCGGTGAGCGCCATGGTGGCCTTTGAGATGTTCGCCAGGCCCGCGATACGCACGATGCTCGGCAAGGTGAGGATTCCCCGGCCCGTGGTTGAGGGTGTGCTTACCGCCCCGATCCACAACGACGATGGACGCCGGGTCTATGCCAGGGTGGAGGTAGAGCTGAAAGACGGGAAATACCACGCCACACCCACCGGTCCCCAAGGCTCCAATATCCTGACTTCCATGTCGAGGTCCAATGGTCTGGCAATATGTCCCGAGGACTTGCCGGTCAAGAACGCCGGCGAACAGGTACAGATCATCATGTTGGACTGGAACGAAGAGGTGCAAGTATGACGACTCAAGACACCAATGCCGAAGAACTGGTCGAAGAACAGCCGGAAAAAGAGAACCCCATGTTTCTGATCAGCGTCGACCGGTTGGCCAAACTGGAGCGGTCTCCAGTGCATCTGGTGGCGGGACGGTTGGCATCCACCAGCCCATCCAAGTCAAAGCCGATCAATGAACTGGGCGAAGTGAAGGGCCTGATCCGCGAGATATCCCAGAATTACAAGAACGACCCCAACTTCATCCGCTCGGACATGCCGGTACAGGAGATTGTCTTCCGTACGCTGCTGGCCCGGAACAACCGGCCAATGTCTCTGGCGGACCTGCATTATGAGCTAACGGAACGCTGGGCCACCCCCATGCGGCCCATCGTGATAACCGAGGAACGGCTGCTCCGCATCTTGGACAGCGACACTTACTATGGGTTTGCAAGGAAGTAGCAGCGCGGCTCTCGGCCGAGTTCATTCCTAGAGGCTGTTTCAAAATCCGAAAATACAACTCGAACGGTCCTTCGACAAGCTCAGGATGAGCGGAATTCGGGTGTTTGCCCGCTCACTGTGAGCTTGTCGAACCACATTTTGAAACGACTCTCAGGACACAAGAATCTCCAGGCATCAAAAAACCGGGGTGTATCTCACACCCCGGTTTTTTTGTTCGACCTATTTTGGGCGGCCTAGGCGGCGGCCAGTTGTTCGTTGGCCACGCCAATCAGCTTGTTGAAAGCCTCGGCGTCCTGGACCGCCATATCGGCCAGAATCTTCCGGTCCAATTCCACCCCGGCCAGTTTCAGACCGTGCATGAACTGTCCGTAGCTGATTCCCGTTTGGCGGCAGGCCGCATTGATGCGGACGATCCACAACCGGCGAAATTCGCCTTTACGCTCGCGGCGGTGCCGGTAGGAGTAGGCCCAGGCATGCATGACCGCTTCTTTGGCCCATTTGTAGCTGCGGGAAGAAGCCCCGCTGTAGCCTTTGGCGGCCTTTAGTATCTTTTTGTGGCGGGCGTGTTTAGTTACGCCGCGTTTGACTCTAGGCAAGGTTCGGTCTCCGGAAAGGGGATTCTCGCTTACCCGTAGGGAAGCATCCGGTGCAAACGTTTGAAGTCTGCACCGTCGACTGCGATCTTGTCGGCATATTTCCTGGTTACTTTGGTGGGCTTCTTGCGCCTCAGGTGACTGCTCATGCGCTTGCGGCGGAGCAGCTTGCCGGTGGCGGTGATGTGAATGCGGGCCTTGGCCCCTTTGTGTGTCTTAAGTTTTGGCATCGGCCAGTTCTTCTACCTGGTCCTGTTTATTATCTTCTGGGGCGGCTTCCGCAGCCTTCTTCGTCTTTTTACCTTCCGGGGCGGCTGCCACAGCCTTCTTCGTCTTTTTATCTTCGGGGGCGGCTGCCACAGCCTTCTTCGTCTTTTTATCTTCCGGGGCAGCTACCGCAGCCTTCTTCGTCTTTTTATCTTCTGGGGCCTCTTCCGCAGCCTTCTCCGTCTTCGGGAGGGCCGGAATCAACACCATGGACAG
>CAYMZL010000231.1:0-4624 GCA_964394825.1 uncultured Dehalococcoidia bacterium
AAGCGGCATCCGCCTACTTGAAATCCCTGCAACAAGACCCCTATTCTCCACCCAGCGACCGGCCGGTCGATCCGGAACTCCTTGCCGTCCTGATCGAGCAGGGCAAGGTTGTCCGGGTAACGGATTCAGTTGTCTTCGACGCTTCGGCCTACCGCGAGATGACCGAGCGCATCGTCCAGCACCTGAAGGACCAGGGCCATATCACAGTGGCCGAAGCCCGGACCATGTTCGACACCAGCCGCAAATACATCCTTCCACTGCTGGAACACATGGACCAGCAGCAGATCACCCGCCGCACCGGCGACGAACGTGTATTGAGGTAGGCTTCCGTTGAATCGCAGGAACCCGCAACAGATCACCCTTAGAAATGCCGGCGAGCCGGTGAGGTAAGCCGCTTTGGGACTGGACATGGGACAGACGGTCCTCCAACTGGACCAGCTCACCAAGTCGGTGCGCGGGGCCAGCGAGGCGCGGGAAGAGCGTCTCACGGCCCTGCTCAACGCCGCGGCCGGGATCGACCCTGACACCGCCGCCGCGAAGACCTCAGATACCAAACAGCGCCCGTATCTGGCGGCAGAGGCCGCGGAATCCTTGCTGGGGGCCTACCCGCCGCCGGAGCCGCCCGCCGATTGGGTGGTCGCCGCAGTGGACGGCTCCCATATCGACGTTGACCGGCACCTGCCCGTTGCCTGCTACCTGCTGAACTTCGGCGGTTGCGTATTGACCTACGGCTCCCAGCCCGGCGCCACCCTTTTCAGCCACCCCCACTTGGCCACCACCCCCGAAGAACTCTACATCTCGGACCCCAAGAACTCGGCGGGGGAGGAGCTGATCAGCGGCCCGCTCCTGGGCCTGGTGCGCACCGTGAAAGAGTTGGAAACCCTGGCGAACACGGTGGAGCAATGCCCGCCGGACCTGCCGGTGTTGGCCCTGGTGGACGGCTCACTGGTGCTGTGGGCGTTGTCCGGGCAAGCCTACCGTCCCTATGTGAGCGACGCCATCATCAAGGACGGACTCCTTCCCGCCATGAAACGCCTGGAAAAGCTGGCCGAACAGCGCCCGGTCGCCCTGGCCGCCTACGTGTCCTACCCACGGAGCACCGAGGCAGTGAACGCCGTGCGTTGCTCCCTTTGCCCCCACGACCTCACCGTCTGCGCCCAGTCGTGCAACAACCGCCGCTCCACCCAGCAGCCCTGCAACGGTGCCAACGACTTCCTGGACCGGGACCTGTTCCAGCGGCTGCTGGAACCCGGTTGGCGCTCACCGGTCTACAAGACCAACTCCTCGGTCTCCAGGGATTCCTACGATGAGGCCAACAAGGTCCACTTCTTCTACGTGAACGCCGGTCAGGAGATCGGCCGGGTCGAGATTCCGAGATGGGTGGCCAAGAACGAGACCCTGCTCTCTCTGGCCCACGGGCTGGTCTGGGACCAATGCCGGCGGGGACAGGGCTACCCGGTGGCCATCTCCGAGTCCCACGAGCAGGCGGTGATCAACGCCGGAGACCGGCGGGTATTTAGGCGCTTGCTGACCGACTCCCTGGAACGCCAGGGCCTCTCCGCCGTTACCTCCCAGAAAGACCGCTCCAAGCGTTCGCCGTGGGTGTAAGCTTAGTCATCGTTGGCCAAACAATCCCTTCCCCAGCGTCGGGGGAAGGTTAGGATGGGGGCCAGACTCCGCCGAAGCCAACCAACGGGACAACTACGTTGCTAACCACTAAACTCTGCTCGCTGCTGGGGATCGAGTTCCCAATCATCAGCGCCCCGATGGCCGGGACCGCCACCGCTGCTCTGGCCACCGCTGTCTCAAAAGCCGGTGCCTTTGGAATGATTGGCTCCGGCCTGAATCCGGACCCGTCCTGGATCAAGGAGCAGATCCAAGCCGTCAGGGAGAAAACCGACCTGCCCTTCGGCGTAGGGTTCATTTCTTCGGCCCCAGGGATCGAAAAGGTCATCGAAGCCGCATTGGATGCCAAAGTGGCCGCCGTGAGCCATTCGTTCGTCGACCCGACTCCATTCATAAACCAAGCCAAGGGCAGTGGGGTTAAAGTCTTTGCTCAGGTGCAGACCATGGCCGACGCCAGAAAGGCGATCGCGGCCGGCGCCGACATCATCTGCGCCCAGGGCAGCGAAGCGGGAGGGCATACCAGTCATTTGGGAACGTTTTCCTTTGTTCGGGCGGTGGTTAAGATCGCCGGAGACATCCCAGTAGTCGCCTCGGGTGGCATTGCCGACGGATCTGGTCTCGCCGCCGCTCTGATGTTGGGGGCCGAGGGCGCTTGGATCGGGACTCGCTTCGTCGCCAGTGTGGAATGGGCCGGTCCCGAGTGGGCGAAGGGCCAGGTTGTCATCGCCGACGTGGACGATACGATACTCACAAAGGTCTATGACTTGGTCTCCGACGCCCCATTTCCATTGGAGGTCGGCGACCGGGTGATCGCCAATTCCTTCACCGATACCTGGCATGGCCGGGAAGCCGAAATGATGGCCCGCAAAAGCGAACTGAGCGAGGATATCGCCACCGCCACCGCCGCCGGAGACGCCACAACCGCTCCGGTCCGGGCCGGGTCCGCATCCGGACTCATACGCTCCGTGGAACCGGCGTCCTACATCCTCCGGGAGATTGTCTCACAAGCGGAAGACATACTTCAGCATCGTCCGAAGAAACTTCTGGGGGGTTAGGGCCAGTCGCCACTAACAAGCAATCCCTTCCTCCGGAGCGGGGAAATGTCAGGATGGGGGCCGGGGCACGCCCAAATAATCCGCCAGGTTCTCGGTCCGGTCGAACCGCCCCACGGTCTTGAGGAATTCCTCCAAGGACTCACTCCCGTCGCGGAGTTCCTCCAGTTGGTCCCCGATGGGGCTGACCGAGGCCGCGCCGGTGGCGTAGGAGCCGTGGAAGGCGAAGAAGGCCTGATTGAGCTTGCGGACGAAGTAGCCGTTGTCATCCAGGAACTGCCGCCGCTCTTCCATGTAGGACTCGGCATCCTCGATCTTGCCCTCAGCCAACAGCCCTTCGACCGTCAGCCGGGTCTCCCGCATCTCCTCAAAACGTTCGCCGTGGGTGTGACAGACGGTGGGATTGGGGTGCAAGTGTGTCTAACCCCAATTTTCCTCTTCATCAGATTCCGCAGCCACATCTCCATTAGGCACATCGTGATGGGGTGGCTCAGGAAAAACTACGATTCGGCCGCTGCCGTCGGTAATAGCTTTTCGGCACCTAGCGGCATACTCCGGGTCATCAAGAATAGCGAGGTATCTAGCAGGCTCGAACAAATCAGATGTTTTGACAAGAGCCACCCCGGAACGCCTTGCCCCTGATACGCACTTCGCAGCGAATGCTTGGCCTCGCTGACTCGGCGAGGACAATCGATATCCATTTCCGAATACGCCGGAATAACGTGGGCCTAACCGTTCCCACCAGACACACTCAATCCACGCCTGATTCTTGCTGATATGGGCATAGACTCCAACTACGATATGTCCATAATACCCAACTGATTATGGATTATCACAGGGGTATATACCCCAATCGTGGGATATAAGGATGGAACTGGAAATCACGCTCCGATTGGACCTTCCGGATGATCCGATTGTGCATCAGCCACTCGATGGAGTCGTTGAAATTCCTGGCCCTCAAGCAAAAGCAGTCCTCGCATTAATCCTCGGCAGCCTTCCAAAAAAGCCGCGCGACTATCAGGATTCAGAGATCGAAATAGAGAAATGACTTCAACCTGATTCGGGAGCATTTCATCAGCCGACAGCCCCTGCCCCGATTCGACCCCGGTCAAGAGCCAATCCACACTGACGCCCAATAACCCCCCGAGCCGAACGAGCTTTGATGGCTGAGGAAGCTGTCTGCCGGACTCCCAGTTGACGACCGATTGACGGCTCACGTCCATCCGTTCACCCAAGAACTCCGCGGTCCAAGCAAAGTTCGCCCTCGCCGACCTGAGCCGGCCTCCTACCCGCCGGTTGAACGAGTCCTCAGACACCAATTCCAGGTAATCTCCTAAATGATTGTCATTGTTGTAAATGTATGCTTGTCAAACAAGCACCAATACATTATTGTTAGCGACACCAATTAGTTGTCTGTGATGTGGATTACATCCAGGGAAGATTGGTTATTCGAGAATGACCGCAGCCGGACCTGGTTGGCTGGGCAGACCCAGATTAATCAGGATCATCTGAGTCAGTGTCTCAACGGACACAGGCCCCAGTCGATGCACCTTGGGGGACATTGGGCGCGCAATGGGACTTGAGCCTGGAAGCTTGACGGTTTCTGAAAAGGCCCCCGGAGTCCCGGCGTCGGTGGGAATGGTGGAGATGGATGGAGTTGTTAGGAGATCACTGATAAATCCCAGGTTAGGGACCGGCTTCGCGAGTAGGCGGGCCATACCAATCGGGCCATACCAATTCGGAGGGACCGCCATGACGACTCGATTAATGGAACACGAAGCCAAAGGCGGGGGCAAAGCCCACAGTGTATCCCCACCGAATCCCGGACTTTCGGTCGAGCGCGATCAAGCTCTTCCCGCGACGGGCTCAGCCGATTTGGTGGATGCGCGTAGTTGCACGCTCATCGCCGCCCGCCCCCAGCGGGCCAGGCCAGACACCTTCGTCTC
>CAYMZL010000232.1:0-4615 GCA_964394825.1 uncultured Dehalococcoidia bacterium
CTCCCAGGCTTCGGCTTATTCCACACATATCCGGACCCCTCTAATAACCGAGGGCGAACGACAGTCCAGGAGATAGGCGCGGATGGTGCAAGCGGCCACGGTCGAGGTGCAGGGCGGTGTCCCGGGGTCCTGTTATGCTCTCGTGGCCGGAGGCATAATGATCGAATTGGAGCGAGCCCGGTAACACCTAGAGAGCCTGTTATTGACCCCGGCGGCTGCCGGCAACTTAGTCTTACTGGGAACCCTGAAGAGGGCAATGCTCACTGACCATTCGGCCTGTATCTCAAGGCTTTCGAACAAGAATCAGTAACCTACATCGTGAGAGATTTCCACAACCCTGAGGTGCTCTTTTCCCTGGAACGGGTGCACCGAGACCCCGGTCGCTGAAGTTGTCGGTTACTTCTTGGCCGTAAGATGCGACGCTTATTGGCCATGGACCACTCCACCCGTACACCCGTTGGCGCTCTCCCGGACGAGAAACGAGACTATCCGGCTGTCGAAGGGACAACTGTGGTTGTGATCAAGGCGCACCGGGTTTTGACCCGTACCTGCACCAGGATAAGCGGCTCGGGAATTGCCCCAACGACAAATCCGGCTGCCGGTTGCTGTTGGCGAAGGCCCGTGGTTCGCAGGGGAACCACAACGACTCTAAGAGCCGTTTTCGTCCGAGGCTTTTTCCCTTCATGGGTCCTTTGGTATCCATGCTCCGCATCCCCATCCACGACTAGTTCATTGGAGACGCTGAGGTCTGGAAACTGCCTAAACAGGCGTGCGCATCAGCCCGCATGGCATGCTTAAGGCCAGGAAAGAATCGTCCAGTACCCGAACAAAGTCCAGCCCCACATAACTATGAGGAGCAACAACGTCAGTGGGAGACCATATTTAACGAAATCCAACACACTCAAGAGTTTTTTCCCGGTGTCAGGGTCTTTGCTCATGGCGAAGACAATGGCGTTGTTTGGAGTACCGACCACCAAGACGTTGGCCAACGATGAAGCAAAGGAGACCGCCAACCCGATTTTCCAAACCGAGACGTTACCCAGCTCAGCCATCGGCAGCACCAGGGGTCCCAGGACGCTCACAGTAGCTCCATCGCTCATGAAGTTGGTCAGGGTACCGGTCATGACGGTAACGCCCATTACCAGCCCGGTTCCCTCGCTCATGAAGCCGGGCAGCACGGCCACGGCCTGATTGGCCAGCCATAGCCCACCACCGGTGAAGCTCAACCCCACGGCGATGGCGGACGCGGCGGCGTACAATCCAACCACATCGAAGGCCACGCCACTTTGTATGTCATCCCAGGCAACGACTTTCAACAAGAACATGGCAAATACCGCCGTCAGGGTCACGCCCCCCATCCCAAATGAGTTTTGAAGGGTCATCCACCCGACAACCAGAGACCCCAAGATGACCGCCATCACAGCTTCGTTGCCGCCGAACCGGGGCAGCTTTGCTACTTCGCGCTTGACTACTTCACTGGGATTTACTGTCTTCACCAAGAAATTGGGTTTACAGCGGAGGTACATATAGGAACCAACCGTCAATGCCCACAATGGAACCAACGGCAGGCCGTATTTCATCCACTCGAAGAAGCCGATGGCATAGCCGGCGTCGGCGAAAAAGCCTACCATGATTGCGTTTCTGGCGCCCGCCGCCGGGGATCCGGGACCACCGATATTGGCCGCAAAAGAGACGCCAAGGAACAGGAAAATAGCCAAAGCCCTATCTTTCTGCACTCCGTTGCTCATGCAGCTGGCTTTATAAACACCCATGATCACCGGAACCAAAAGCGCCACCAGAGCATGGGCCGATAGAAATGCGGAACAGACACTTATGACCGGCAGAAATATGATTGCAAAGGACCAGGGGCTCTTGATGTGACTCAGCAAGAGAAGACCGATGCGTTTGTCCAATCCCGTCTTGCTTACACCTACGGCAACTGCCAATAGGCCCAGGATGAAGAAGACGGCATCGTTCAAAAAGGCCTTGGCAATCTCATCAGGAGGGAGGACTCCGAACGCCAACATAAGAACGGCGACCAGAGCCACGGTTCCCCCGATGGGCAGCGCCTCGGTCCCCCAAAGAATAGCGGCAACGAGAAGGATCCCCACCATTATCAACGCCAGGCGGGCCACTTGGTCGCTGGAATCTAGGCTGGCTGAACCTTCGGCGGTGTTCCCGTTTTGCTGCCAATCTAGGAAGACCTGTGGGTGCTTTTGATAGTTTACTGAATCGACAATGGTGTTGGTGCCGGGTTGCATCGTGCCGTACCCCGGTGGATCCTCCGCCACCAACATGGCGCTCAAACTCGGTGGTACCGGGACCAGTAACACGAAAATAAAGACAAAAGCGGCAAAGATCAGCGCGAAGGGTCTGTGGCCGGCCTGTCCCACTAGAGCCGCCACGGCCGATTTTCGGACTCTCAATCCGCTGTAATCCACCAAGAAAGGGCGAGGAGCTATGTCCAGCCATTTGCCGTTGGTCCAAACTGCGTCGAATTGTTCTTTAGTTGCCAAGATTGTTCGCCTGCAGCCGATCGGAGTTTGCGCGTTCCTGAGTCAACTGTTGAAACACATCGGATAGCCTCAATATCCCAACGATTCTCTCCTCCGATGTCACCAGCAATGATTGATGGGCGCCTATAGCCAGCTTATGAATAGCCTCCTCAAGCCGGTCGCTTTCAAGCACACATTCGTTGCTTTGTGGCAGGACCATGCAGTCTTTCACCTTAAGGTCGAGCACATTCTGACAAATCTGCTCAAATGATTCGCACCGCAAGGGGGAATTTTGGGTAAGGGACTTCAGCAGCGCTGGAGTGAGACCCGATGCGGCGGTGTGGGCAATGGTTTCGGCGCCCTGTTGGCTGTGGTAGATCTGGTCCATGTTCCTGACGATTTCGGTGGGGCTAAGTTTGCCCACCACCAAGTCGTCTTGGTTGAGCACCAACAACGCTGCGTGGTTAGGCACTTCTCCGCCGGCGAAAGGTCCGTTGTGGTCTTGTTCCAGCATCAGGATCGCTGCTCCAATGCTCACGTCCTGGTGGATACGGCCACATCTAGTGGCGGATACCATTAAGTCTCGTACAAAATTCATGGTCTGCGGTCCTCTCGAGGCAGGAATCGAAGGAGTCCTTCGATCAATCTCCTCCGCCGGTATTTAGAGTGGGTACCTTAACGCGGTCTACGGCGGCGGGGTATCGCGCGGCCGCACGGCGCCCTCGTAAATCGGTGGTTAATCTATCAATTCCCGGATACTGTGAAGGTCTTCTGTCGACCGAACGTATCCCTTCACGACTATCACGCCATCGTGCACCGCGACATCGATGTCGTCATCCGCGACGTCGTCCCTCATGGCGATCCTGGCTCTCAGCTCTGCGGCGACGGTCAGCAGATCGATGACTTCCAGCGATTTGTATGTGGTCTGGTATTCTTTCTGCTCCATAGCCGCGCTAATCAACTCGCAGGCGTCGGCGATCTCAATCTGATCGAGTTCAATGACGATGTCGAATTCGGAAGGACGTACCTGGCTGCCGCTATGGAACGTATTACGCCATCTGGCCTCCCGGTCATCGACCTTTTCGATGAGGTCCCTGGCCTTTTTCCGGTCCAAGGCGAACTCCGCGCGTTTCATCAGGTTGTCTATGCGGAGTTCGATACCCGTGCTCACCTGGACATTGAGCACGTTGGGAAAATCACGAAACCGCGCCAGACCGTTTGCTCCCAGATAAACCAAGCAACCCTTGCGTATCTCTTTGGTTAGAGCCGCCTGGGAATAGATCCGGTAGTGTCTCCAACCCAGATCCATGCGGCGGAACATACCCAGACGCCTACTCATGGCGCGGTCTTGCCGGTCCCTGGATATGCCGTATTGTCCGGTCTTTTCAACGATGTCGTCTCTGGAGACCAGTTTGTAACCGAGCCGGCCTGAAATCCTTTGAGCCAATTCTCCGGCGCCGTCAAACGCCTGCTGAGACAGGGTGATGATTGCCATAAGCCCCCTTCCCGCCTTGTTACAGATTTCTTTATTTCTCCAGCGAAAACTGATGCCGGAGAGAAGCCCGCAGGTTTTGGGCAGACAACCATGCAGCTTCCACTCATTAAGGTCAACCCCGGGGCACGTCTCTAAACCACCGCAGCATTACTTCTTGGCCAATGCGGGAGTCCGATTCGTTTCATTGGCGCCGCAACATTGCTTGACGAGATCCCTTCTAAACAAATTCTAAATTGGCGAGACCTACCTGCTGATTCCCGCGAACTCTGCCGGCTGCGCCCTGGCATGGATATAGGAAAGCAACCGACTTTGCAGAGTAAAAGTGAAAGAGTAAGGCGCAGGCCTCTTAACTCGAATGGCCTGGGATTACTACAGCAGGCGATTGGCTTCCTAGAAGGACCCTGAGGCGCGGGGCTAGAACTGTGATGGAACGTCAAATTCCAAGGGAATTGTGAGCTCGGCCACTGGCCGATGGAGTAACGCGGTGGTCACCGAAATGAATTTGATGCATGCGCGGATATCCTGTTCCCAGGACCGGGGAAGCACGGGTGATCTCAATAATAAAAAAGAGGTGGCCCCGCCTGCTCACGCAGTGCAGGGCCACCTCAAGGGGGCCATCAGTTTC
>CAYMZL010000233.1:0-2138 GCA_964394825.1 uncultured Dehalococcoidia bacterium
ACCATAAATCAGGAGTAGGAACCTTTGGCGAATGGCCCGGTATTCCCGGTGGGACGCCAGTCAGACGAGGCAGGAACACTATGCAGCAAACGACGGACCACGGAGCGAGGCCGGTGCGGGTGGCGTTGGACGCCATGGGCGGAGACCACGCCCCGGTTGAGACGGTGGAGGGCGCGGTGTTGGCCGCCCGGTCCGCGAACGTGGAGATGATACTGGTGGGCGACCAAGACCCGGTGGAGCGGGAACTGGCCCAACACGACCTTTCGGGCCTGTCCGTCCGCCTTGTACCCTCCGAAGATAAGATTCGGGACGACGAGCATCCGATCAGGGCCATGCGGACCAAGCCCAATGCCTCGGTGGTCGTCGCCACCCAGTTGGTCAAGACCGGCGACGCCGACGTCATGGTCTCCATGGGGTCCACCGGCGGGTCGATGGCCAGCGCGGTCCTGACATTGGGCCTGATGGAAGGGCTGGAGCGTCCCTGCCTGGGCGGGCCGTTCCTGGGATTGGCCCCCAACACCGTTCTGGTGGACATCGGCAGCAATCTGGACTGCCGCCCGGCGCTGCTGCTTAACTTCGCGTCATTGGGTGTTTCTTGGGCCCGCACTTACATGGGCATCGAGAACCCCAGGGTAGCCCTGCTCAGCGTTGGTTCCGAAGCGGCCAAGGGCAACAAACAGGTCCAGGAGAGCTATAAACTGTTCCAAGACAGCCATCTGAATTTCGTGGGCAACGTCGAAGGGATGGACTTCTTCACCGAAAAAGCCGAAGTCATTATCTGTGACGGCTTCGTCGGCAACATCCTGATCAAATTTACCGAGGGTCTCGGCGCGGCTTTCGCCGCGTTCGCCAAGAAACAATTGGCCTCTTCCACGGACGAAGCAAGTGTCGCCAAATTCGCCGCCGAGTTGGTCCGGTTGACCAACCGCACCCGCACCAACGGGGGTCCACTCTTCGGGGTCAACAGTCCGGTGATATTGGGTCACGGCTCCAGCCGGGCCGACGAAATCTTGGCCGCGGTCAGTACCGCCGTCCGGTATGTGCAGTTGGGCATGGTGGACATCATGCGGGAAGACCTGGCCTCCATCACGGGGGCGGACGGGACGAAAGCGGCCGGGAAAAAAGAGACCGGCAGCGGCGCGGGCCGGTAGAGCGGCCCCATGCCCGGCATCGATCTGGGGGGTAAGGTCGCACTGGTCACCGGAGCTTCCCGGGGGATCGGCGCCGTCGTCGCCTGCCGCCTGGCCGAGGCCGGAGCCAAGGTCGGCGTCAACTACCACGCCAGCCCCGATGCCGCCGCACAGGTCGTCGATTCCATCAACGAGGCCGGCGGGGAAGCCCATTTGGTCGGCGGGGACGTTTCCCAAGTAGAGGCCGCCGAATCCGTTGTCAAACAGGTCGTGGAACACTTCGGTGGCATCGATATCCTGGTGAACAACGCCGGCATCAACAAGGACCAATTGTTGATCCGCATGAAGCCTGAAGACTTCGACAGCGTCATCAACGTTAATCTGCGCGGCGCGTTCCTCTGCACCCGGTACGTCATGACCCACCTGATCCGGCAGCGGTCGGGCCGGGTGATAAACATGTCCTCGGTGGTGGGGCTCTCCGGGAACCCCGGGCAGGCCAACTACGCCGCGGCCAAGGCCGGACTGGTGGGCCTGACCAAGGCGGTGGCCCGGGAGGTCGCCTCTCGTAACGTCACGGTCAACGCCCTGGCCCCCGGATACATCACCACGGCGATGGTGGAAGAACTGTCCGAGGAGACCCAGGCGAAGATACTGGCCCGCATCCCCATGGGCCGGTTCGGGACGCCCGAGGACGTGGCCGAAGCAGTGGTCTTTCTCTGCAGCGACGGCGCCGGCTACATCACCGGACAGGTCTTGACCATCGACGGCGGCATGATCGCCTGATGCGGGTCAGGCGCGGCCTGCTGCTTCTTTCATCCGCAACTTGTATCGGCATTTTGACGGCCTCCTGCGGCGGGTCCGGAATTTCATTAACCCCAGAGGCAACCTCGGCGCCCGCGGCAACCTCAAACCCCACGGCCACTGCGCCGCCGACTGTCACGGTCGTGCCCGAATCTCCGCCTACCACCACCGCCCGGCCAACCGCCACGCCCACCACCGTGCCCACCG
>CAYMZL010000233.1:2148-4599 GCA_964394825.1 uncultured Dehalococcoidia bacterium
AGCGACACCGAAAGACGCACCAGCTCCACCCGCGCCGACGGGGCCGACCGCGCCTTCGACACCAACGGGTCGATCAGGACATCCATCGAATCAATCAGCCATTGGTTCAATGCGGAGTCCGGCGGTCTGAACCTGCGGTGGGATACCTACAAAGGGGAGTTGGACATCACTTTTTTTCAGTTGGCGTTAAATGAAAACACGGTGACTGCTTTCGGAGCCTACATCCGGGACGTTCTGGAACAGCAGTTGAATGAGGCCGGCGCCATCCGGCCCAATAAGCAGTACATGGTCTATTACGACGGTGGCAGCACCTACGCCTGCGGCGGTGGGGCCTGGCCTCCCTTGATCTACGGCGTTGTGAGCGCCATGTATTTGCAGGGCGAGCCCCCCGGCGCGATCGGATGCAACACAAACACCTTGGGAGCTTCTCCGACCGCCACTGGATACTTGGATATCGCCATGCTCCACGAATTCATCCACTCACTGGGGTTGGCGTCCACGTGTGCGCCCAATCATCATCTTTCGGGCCACGTTTCGGATTCTCCCAACGATTTGATGTGGTCTGGGGACGCCCCGTGGGAGCTGCCGCCCAGGTTGGACATCGGGAACGACGACTATTTCCGCCACGGGAATCCGGATTGTCCCGACCTGGCCAACGTGGGCTACATCGTCCCGCTGCCAGATGATTACTGGCTGCCACCAGGTGTCTCTCCCTAGGCTGGTTCCCTGTTTGCAAGCCCGGTGGAGTATTTGCCGCCGGGCCGCTAAAATTGGGGAACCCCATTAGCGAATCAACCGGCGATTCCACCCGAACCGGAGGTCCGTATGCGCGCAACCACCAAGTTCCGCCAACTGCTCAAGGAACCGGGAATCATCCAGGCGCCGGGGGCCTACGACTGCCTCACGGCCAAGATAATCGAGAGCGCGGGATTCCCCGCCGTGTACATGACCGGGGCCGGGACTTCGGTGGCGCAACTGGGCTACCCCGACCTGGCCCTGGCCACCATGACCGAGATGGTGGACAACGCCGCGTCCCTCACGGAGGTGATCGACGTGCCTCTGATCGCCGATGCCGACACGGGCTACGGCGGCGTTCTGAACGTGCGGAGGACCGTCAGACAGTACGAGCGGGCCGGCGTGGCGGCCATCCATATCGAGGACCAAGAATCGCCCAAGCGCTGCGGCCACCTGGACGACAAGAAGGTTATCTCCACCCAGGACATGGTCCAGAAGATACGGGCCGCGGTGGACGCCCGCACCGACGACGATTTCACCATCATCGTGCGCACCGACTCCATCGCCGTCACCGGCTGGGACGACGCCATGCACCGCTGCGAGGAGTACATGAAGGCCGGGGCCGACGTGCTTTTCGTGGAAGCCCTGCGCACGCCCGAGGAGGTGGAGCGGGCCGCCAAGAACCTGGACGTCCCCCTGCTCTACAATTTCGTCGAGTCCGGAAAGTCCCCCTTGCTCTCGGCCTCGGAGTTGGAGAAATTCGGCTTCAAGATCGTTATCTACCCGGCAAGCGCCCTGTTATCTGTGGCCCACGTCGTTGGGCAGGTAATGGCCCAATTAAAGGAAAAAGGTACCACCGCCCACCTGATGGACAACATGGTCAGCCTGGAAGACTGCTTTGAGGTCATGGGACTGTCCAGCATGTTGGCCGAGGACGCCCAGTTCGCCATGGACCAGGAAGCCCTGTCCAGCCGTTAAGCGCCGCCAGGGCCGCCGGCGGAGCCGGGTTTTCTTCCTTTCAGGGTGCGGCTTCATCTGTCATTCAGGGCGTCACCCCTCTAAGATAGAGACATGGCAGATAACGCATCCAATGCCGAAAGATTCCTGGAACGGCTGCCAAGAGAGGTGTCGCGCTGGCAGAACGACGGCATCATCACTGCCGAGCAGAAACAGGCCATCCTCGGCAGCTATGCACCGGCCGAGCTAGCCCCCAGGTCCCACCGCGCCCAGGGAAGGCTGATCACCGGCCTGGCGGTGATCGGGTCTGTCCTGGTGGGGTTGGGCGTCATCCTCTTCTTCGCGGCCAATTGGGACGCAATCGACCGATGGCCCAAGCTCGGAATCATCCTGGCCGCCATCATCGCCGCCCACGGGCTTGGCTACTACCTGCGCTACCACCGCGGCTACCGCCGGGCCGGCTCGGCTATGGTGTTGCTGGCCTGCGTCATCTATGGAGCGGGCGTTCACCTGGTGGGCCAAGTCTACAACGTCGACGTGAACGACCCCAGGCTGATGCTCTTCTGGTTCCTGGGCGTCTTGCCCCTGGTCTACATCGTTAGGTCCCAGCCCATCCAAACCCTGGGCTTGGTGCTCTTCCTGCTGGCGGTGGGGTTCCGCTTGCCCGATTGGATCGACGACGTCTCGCGGGGCGAAGCGATATTGGGCGTGGCATTATTCTTGATACTGGGTCTGTTGATCCTGGCCATCGGCCGGCTG
>CAYMZL010000234.1:0-4589 GCA_964394825.1 uncultured Dehalococcoidia bacterium
CTACTACTTCTCTGTCTCGACGGTCGAGAGCGCTAAGGCCTACACACTCTTGGTCGTTCTCACCGGGACCACTTATGGCGACGGCACCACCGCCTCAGACATTCCTGGGACTTCACTGGCTTTGGGGGTGAGCCACGGGTCAGTCGTAGATGAGACCACGAAACCGCGAGATGTGTATGCCTTTTCATTTACCGCTGGTCAGGAAGTCCAGTTTGGCGTGAACATCGTGGAGCCAGCCTTCCAGAAGTATTTGGCCTTTGAACTTGTCTACCCTGGTTCCCAGTCCTTTGCAACCGGCAACAAATCCACGGCGTTCGCGACTTCCTCCTACAGCACCTCTTGGTCCAAAAACTTCGTTCCGCCCGTCACGGGTACCTACTACTTCTCTGTCTCGACGGTCGAGAGCGCTAAGGCCTACACACTCTTGGTCACCGCTGTCTAGGCCACACTGTCCCAACCATAGACCTCCGATGAAATCTGTGTACAGATCAACGGATTCTTGACCCGACTGCCCTCGCAGGCTAGGATAGGCGCTGACCCGGGCGCGGGCACGTGCACGGCGTCCATCTATTCACAGTGGAAGACGGTAAAGTGTCCGGGAAGCTGGGCTTGGTGAACGAGAACCAGTAGCGGCACTGCGAGCGTGTATTTGCCGGGGACAATCTGCCGTATTGCAGTATTTATGGTACAATTTGAGGAAATCCAAGAGCCAGGCGGTCTCAAAATGCCCTCTCCCAAAAAACGATTTACGTTGGACTTGGAACCCGAGATGCAGGTCAAGCTCAAGGTTGCCGCAGCGCTTAAAGGCGTCAGCATGCGGCAGTATTGCGTGGCGGCGATCGAAAACCTACTGGCCTTAGAAGAGTCCACACTGGAGTCGAAGGATGAATCCCGGTCTCTGCTGACATTGACCAAACTCCGGGACGAGATCTTCGGTCGAGTCCCCGTAGAAGGAGACTCGGCAGACCTCATTAGGGAATCGAGAGAAGAACGGTCTGATCGCCTGTGACAGCGGCGGTCGTGGTGGACGCCAGCATAGCGATGAAGTGGCTCGTTGAAGAGGAACATTCCCGCGAGGCTGACCAACTATTGACCACTTGGGACAGGGATAACACTCGGGTCACTGCCCCCCACCTGCTTCCGACGGAGGTCGCAAACGGTCTGTACCAAAGAGTCAGGAGAGGCCACTTGAGCCTGGCCACGGCTGTCCAGTTGGCGGCGGCATTTTTGGAGAAGGACATAGCTTTGGTGCAGTCGGTCCACATCCATCTTCGGGCCATGCGGATTGCATCTGAATTAGCGCAAAACGCGGCCTACGACGCCCACTACTTGGCTTTAGCCGAATCCCTGGACTGCGATTTTTGGACCGCAGACCGGCGCTTCCACCAGGCGGCAACCGGTTCTTTCCCCAGGGTCCATTTGATTGGGGAAGCCTAACCCAAGCGGAACGGAAGCAAAGGAGATTAGCGACATGTTCTTGATGCGGTTCACCGAGCGGGCCTACACCAACTACACCGAAGAGGCCGTGAGAAACAGTCCCAACCAAGCGGTGCGGCTGACCTTCTCCAACAGCAACTTCGACCCCAAGGTTGGCGCCCGCCAGTACAACGAGTACCTGGACGAATACGAGTACTGCGAAGAGGCGGGCTTCGACGGGCTGATGCTCAACGAGCACCACAACACGCCCACCTGCCTGGGCGCCACCATGAACCTGGAGGCGGCCATCCTGGCCCGCAGCACCAAGAAGCCAAAGATCGTGCTGCTGGGCAACCCCCTGCCCACCTTTGAGAATCCCCTCCGCCTGGCCGAGGAACTGGCCGAGATCGACATGATCTCCAACGGCCGGCTGGTGTCGGGCTTCGTCCGCGGCACCGGCGTGGAGAGCCTGGCCGCCAACGTGAACCCCCTCCATAACCGGGAGCGGTTCGAAGAGGCCCATGACCTGATAATCAAGATCTGGACCACGCCGGGCCCCTTCCGCTGGGAGGGCAAGCATTACCACTTCCGGGTGGTCAACCCCTTCGAGACTCCCTTGCAGAAGCCCCATCCGCCGGTGTGGATACCCGGCCTGGGCAGCCCGCAGACCCTGGTCTGGGCCGCCGAACGGGGCTACCCCTACATCTACCTGGAGACCGACCCCGAAAGCACCCAGGACATGATGGACATCTATACCGAGACCGCCCGGGAGAACGGCTACGAGCCGGGTCCCGAGAATTTCGGCTACCTGTGCCGCATCCACGTGCAGGACACCGACGAGAAGGCCTACGAAGCCGCCAAGGGCTTCCTAACCGGCAACGTGGGCGTGGGCCGGGTCCCGGTGCCCAAAGACTACATGCTGCCCGTCGGCTACAGTGGAAACCGCAACGATCCCAGGGTGGCCAAATATCAAGGGCGTATCCGCAAGGACCCCTTCTTGGGACTGGGTCTGGAAACCGCGTCCTACGACGAGATACTGGCCTCCAATCGCTGGATCGTGGGCAGCCCGGAGACCGTGGTCAGGAAGCTCCGAGAGACCCTGGCCGTCGTTCGCCCGGGGATCCTCGGCGTCTGGACCAATGACGGCGACACCTCCCATGCCGACACCATGCGCTGCCTGGAACTCATGGGGCAGGAAGTGCTGCCCGCCCTACGTGAGATCGGCGAAGACCTGGAGCTAACCGACCCGTTCCAAAAAGCGGCCCAGACCGCGTAGCGGTCTAGCTGAAAGCTTCCGAAGGAGAAAAATATGGTTGCCTTTACCGAAGAGATGGTGGACGTCGGCGGAGCCAAGGTCCACACCCTGAAGGGTGGCTCCGGGGAGCCCCTGCTGCTGCTCCACGGCGCCGGCGGGAACAACGGTTGGCTGCGCTTCGCCGACGCCCTGGCCGAGAAATACACGGTCTACTATCCCTCCCATCCCGGCTACGGAAAGTCGGACCGGCCCGACTGGCTGGAGACCATCCCCGACATGGCCTGCTTCTACAGTTGGTACCTGGAAACCCTGGGTCTGGAGGGCATCCGCACCATCGGGTTCTCCATGGGCGGGTGGATCGCCTCCGAGATCGCCGCCATGTGCAACCACTCCTTCAGCAAGCTGATGCTGGTGGGCGCAGCGGGGATCAAGCCCAACGAATCCGAGATTGCCGACCTGTTCATCATCAGTCCCTCCCAGGTGCTGGAGCTGATGTTCCACGACCCCGGCCAGGCCCCCGAATACCAGGCGGTCTACGGCAGAGAGTTCACGCCCGAAGAGACAATGACCGCGGAGGGCAACCGCGAGATGGCGGTGCGCCTCTGCTGGAAGCCCTACATGCACGACCCGCGCCTGACCGGCCTGCTGCAAAGAGTCAATATCCCCACCCGGATGGTCTGGGGACGGAACGACGCCATAGTGCCGGTGGAGTGCGGCGAGCTCTACAAAAAGGCTATCAAGGGCTCCGACCTGGTGGTGATCGACAACTGCGGCCACTCGCCCCAGGTGGAAAAACCTCAAGAATTTATCAAGACCGCCCTAGAATTTTTGGCGTAGCCAAGCTAAAAGCCGTCAGCTATCAGCTTTTCCTGGCCGCTGACAGCTTTCCCCCAAGGAGAACCACGTTGAGTCTGGACGTTTATTACTTCACCGAGATGCCCTACCACTACATCACCGATGAACTGGCGGAGCAGTGGCCATCCCTGCGGCTCACCTTTCCCAACAGCTACTTCGACCCCAACAAGGCCACCGACCTGTTCAAGCGGTATCTGGACGAATTCCAGTACGCCGAGGAAGTGGGCTTTCAGGGTTTGATGATCAACGAGCACCACAACACCCCGTCATGCATGGACGTGGAGGTGAATATCACCGGCGGCATCCTGGCCCGCCTGACCTCCAAGGCCAAGATATTGATGCTGGGCAACATGCTGCCCACCTCGGACAACCCGCCCCGGCTGGCCGAGGAGATCGCCATGTTGGACGTTATCTCCGGCGGCCGGATCATCTCCGGGTTCGTCCGGGGCATCGGCGTGGAGAGCTGGGCCAACAACACCAACCCGGTGCACAACCGGGAGCGGTTCGAAGAATGCCACGACCTGATAATCAAGACCTGGACCACCCCAGGCCCCTTCCGCTGGGAGGGCAAGCACTACAACTACCGGGCGGTGAACCCGTGGATGGTGCCGGTGCAGAAACCCCATCCGCCGGTCTGGGTGCCGGGGACGGGCAGTCCGGAGACGGTGGAATGGGCGGCCAAGAACCACTACACCTACGCCGCATTCCTGACCGAGCTCAACCGGGCCAAGCAGTTGTTCGGGAACTACCGCGAACACGCCGCCCAAGACGGCTGGGAGGCGGGGCCGGACAAGTTCGCCTTCATGATCTGCGCCCACGTCAACGAGACCGACGAGAAGGCCCAGGAATCGGGCAAGGCTTTCATGTGGCGCATGGGCCATCCCCTCAAGGGCCCCAAAGAGTATTGGGCGCCGCCGGGATATTTCTCCCGGGCCGGCACCGTCGCCGCCGCCCAACGCCGGCAACGGCCGATGAACGAAATGTCCTATCAAGACTTGCAGGACAACTACCACCTGGTGGTGGGCAGCCCGGACACGGTCATCAAGAAGCTGCGCTACATCAA
>CAYMZL010000235.1:0-4562 GCA_964394825.1 uncultured Dehalococcoidia bacterium
ATGATGGGGCTGCTCAGTGTGTGCATCGGCGCCGGAACGCCCTTGGGAGTATTGGAGATAGGGGCGCTGGCTTCGACTCTCTCCATCCAATTGGCCATATCCTTGAACGCCTTCGCCGGGTTGTTTCTTCTCTTGCCCGCCATCGTCTTCACTCCCCTTCCCTGGAGGCCCCTGGTCCAGGTGGAATCCGATCCCGCCCCGGAGCCGGATGTGGCACCAGAGCCCGCGGCCGGCGAGGCCTAGTCCTGAGAGCTGGTCCGGCCCGCCTTCCCTTGCCCGCCTTCATCGGAACCGTTATATTCGGGTAGATCGACCGGACGCAGCGCCGGCCCCTTGAGAAAACCCGGAGTAAACATGTCGAAGATCGTAGATTGGCCGGCCCGGATGAGAGAGGTTGCCGGGTTTGTGGGCTTGGACCAAGACGAGCTGGAGATCATACAGTCCACCCGCGAACTGGTGCTGGCCAGGGGCGATGAGCTGACCGCCGCGGTCTACGACCATTTCTTGAAGCTCCCTGAAACCCGCCGGTTCTTTCTAGACGACGATGGCGAGGTCGACGAAGAAAAGCTGGAGCGCCGTAAGCACAGCCTGATGCGCTGGCTGAGGGGTTCAATCGAATTCAAGATCGACGAAGATTATCCCATCAGGTTGCTGGCCACGGGAATCGTCCACAGCCATCCCCCGTCCCACCGGGCCCACCTGGGGTCCATCCCCAGCAGGTTCATGATTGGCTCCATCTCATTCATTCAGACGGGCCTGGCGCAGATTTTTCAAGAAGAGATCAACGACCTGCGGGAAGCCCAGCGGGCGTCCGTGGCCTGGAACAAGATGCTGATGGTACAGCTCGATATCCTGTTGGCCGGCTACGTCAACGAGACCCCGACCGAGGCGGCAGGCGAGGCCCCGGCCGGGCCTGATTTCGAATAGAGTTTCGTTCTAATCGACAGACCGGAATTCCTGGCGACTTTGATTAGGAGAGAACAGCATGGGTAAGGTGTTGGTGATTCAAGGCGCGGGCATGAACATGAGGGGCAAGGTCCAGGTGGAGACCTTCGGGCCCATGACCTTGGACGAGATAAACGAGCAGATACTCGGGTTCGCCGAGGGCCTGGGGATGGACGTGGAACTGTTCCATTCCAACATCGAAGGCGAGGTGGTCAACGCCCTCTACGACGCCCATGACCGGGACTTCGACGCCGCGCTGATCAACCCGGCCGGTTACACCACCGTCGCCGGGCCCATCCGGGGCGCCATCTCCCAGGTGAAGTTCCCAGTCATCGAGGTCCACGCTTCCAATCCCACGGCCCGCGGAACGGTCTCCCAGGTCCTGCCCGTCTGCAAGGGCGCGGTGTACGGGTTCGGGGTCTATGGCTACAAACTGGCCCTGGAAGCAGTCAAGCAGATGGCCTAGCGGTTAGGAGCAACAGGCGGTCATTCACAGCGGAGGCAGCGGCTCTGCCCGAATACAGAGTCATGAACGTTCTGGGTGGTCATTAGATAATCGATGACGACCCGGAACGTTTTGCCATCATCGGCGATCTCATATTTGTCTTTCATGGACCGCATGAAGGCCATTTGGTCCGGTTTTAGTTGGACCTCGTAGGTTTCATTGGGACCCGCCATCTCGTGTCACCTCGAACGTTGATTAGTTTGCTCGTGGTCCTTGACCGCCCCAGAATGCTGGATGAAATTCCCTTATCCTAGATCAATAGGTTGGCGCGAACCTTCAAAGCCGCCGGCTACAGGGCGGCGTCCTGGACCGCCTGCGAGATCGCCGCCAGCCTGGGCGTGTTGGTCGCCTCGGCGCGGAAGCCGTTGGTTATGTAGGCCAGCGCCAGTCCCGAGTCTTGGTTGGCCCAACCGATGGATGTCCCCGAACCGGCGTGTCCGAAGGTACGGATGCTCTCGTTGCCGGGGGCCGCGGAGCGGGGGTCTCCCAAAGAAAGACCCAGCGAACGCTTCACGTTCCGGTCCAGGCTGTGGTCCAGTCCTTCGGCCTGTTGCTTGGTCACCTCCGCCACCGTCTCCGGCTTCATGGTGGTCACACCGTCCAGTGTCCCACCGCCGGCCATCATGGCGTAGAACCGGGCCAGCCCCCGGGCCGTGGCGATCCCGCCGCCGGCCGGCAGGACCGCGGTATGGACTTCCGGCCGGTTGTAGATAGTCACCTGGCTGGTCCGGTCGCAGTCCTCCATGGCGTGCAACTTCGACACCCGCTCTTCCATGGATGGGTCGATGCCAAGGTGGAATTCTTCGATCTTCAGAGGGACGGTTATCTCTTCCCGAATGAATCGGTCGATGGACCGCCCGTCGATGCGGCGGACCAATTCTCCCACCACCCAGCCGAAATTCCGGGCGTGGTAGGCAATGACCCGGCCCGGTTTGTAGTCCAGGGCTATCTGCTCCATGGCATCGACCGCCGCCTCCCAGTCGTGCCACCGGTCCCAGGTCAGGTGACTGGGGGTGTCGGGGAAGCCGGATCGGTGGGTCATCACGTGCCGGATGGTGACCTCCCTCTTGCCCTTCTGAGCGAAGCCGGGCCAGTGGGATGCCACGGTGTCGTCCCAGTCGAACTTGCCCCGCTCCCAAAGGATGTGGAGACAGGCCGCGGTCACCGCCTTGGTGGAAGAGTAGAGGACGAATATGGTGTCCTCGGTCACCGGCTTGCCCGTCTCACGGTCGGCCAGTCCGCCGTACAGATCCAGGACCGGCTTTCCATGCCGGTAGACCGCCAACGCCGCTCCTGGGTGGCCCCCGGTCTCTATCTGTTGGTTGAATAGTTCTGCTACACGGTCGAGTCCCCGGGGGTCCATCTGAGCGCTTTTCGCGGCTACCACCATTCAGTTATGTCCTCTGCGCACTATGCTAAACCGTCGTGCCGGAGCCGGTCTATACGATGTTCAGGTCCGCCCCGCCCAAGCCTTCAATCATTATGGAGGCCGTGTCTCCGGCCTTCACCATTTTGGGAGACACGATACTGCCGGTAATTATCACCATTCCCGCCGACAGACCCAGGCCCTGTTCCGACAGCTTGTTTGCCAGCCAGGCCAGGGGCTCCAGGGGATGGCCCATCACGTCCGATCCGTGGCCGTCTCCCACCATCTCGCCGTTTATGGTCATCGACCCGTAGGCCGCCGATAAGTCTAAACCCAGCCAATCGGACACGGGTTCTCCCAGCACAACCCCGGCGTTGAAGATGTTGGCGGCCACGCCGGTCATGAATTGGGCCTTCGGGTCCTGGCCCGGTGTGCGTCGAATATCGACTATCTCGAAGGCGGCCGTCAGGGAAGACACAGCCTCGGTCACTATTCCCCGGTCGTAGGGAGCTCTCGAAGAAGGCAGGTCGGCGCCGAGCCGGACCGCCACTTCACATTCCAGGCCCAGTTGGACGAAATCAGAGGCAGTCAGAGTGCACGGAGACTGACGGATATTGTCCGCCAGCATTACCCCCAGGCAGGGGTCACTGACGCCGTTGGTCTGTTGCGAGGCCGCCGTGGTGTAGGCCAACTTATATCCGGCTATGGGCCCCTGTTCCTGGGAGATGTCCGTCTGGAACTCCCGTTGGATCGAGTAGGCCTCCTCCAGATCGCTGGGCATCAAACGGTCTTTCAAGAAGTACAACCGGTTGGCCCTGAATTGCTCCGAGAGGGTTTGGGCTGCCTGCTGCACCTTGACGCTTACCGACATATGGCTGACTTCCTTTTGGGCGTTCCAGGCGTCGTCAGGAAAGACGGGGCCTAGTATAGCACCTGGGTACCGGTCTGCCGCCGGGAGGTGCTAGGCAATCTCGATGCCCACCGGGCAGTGGTCAGAGCCCATGACCTCCGCCAGGATAAACGCCCCGGTTAGGCGGCCGGCGAAGTCCTGGTCCACGAAGAAATAGTCTATGCGCCATCCCACGTTGCGGTCTCTGGCCCGGGTCATCTGGTCCCAATAGGAATAGTTGTCCGGCTCCTGGTTAAAAATCCTAAAGGTGTCCTTGTACCCGCGGGCCAGAAATTCGTCCATCCAGGCGCGTTCCTCGGGAAGAAAGCCCGAGATTTTGACGTTCTCTTTGGGCCGGGCCAAGTCGATCTCCTGGTGGGCGGTGTTCACGTCGCCGCAGACCACAACGTGTTTACCGCTCTGCTTGGTCTTCTCGGCGTGTTCCAGGAAAGCGGCGTAGAAATCCATCTTGTACTTGAGACGCTCGGCGGACCGCTTTCCGTTGGGGAAGTAGATGTTGAATAGGACGAAGTCGTCGAAGTCGGCGATTATTGTCCGCCCTTCGCTGTCAAACCGGTCGCCGAAGCCGTACTGAACGCTCTGCGGCTCTTGCTTGGTGTACAGGCCCACGCCGCTGTAGCCCTTCTTCTCCGGGGTGGAGAAGTAGGAGGCGTAGCCGGCCACGGACCTGACCTCCTCAGGAAGCTGCTCCTCGTGGGCCTTGGTCTCCTGAAGGCATAATATGTCGGGGTCTTCGCCGTTGAACCAATCGAGAAATCCCTTCTTATGGACCGCTCTCAGACCGTTTACGTTCCAAGATATAACCCGCATGGGACCAACTCCTCGCTGGACGCAAC
>CAYMZL010000236.1:0-4555 GCA_964394825.1 uncultured Dehalococcoidia bacterium
CGTTGGATATGGCGGCCATGGGAGGCACGATGGGGACTTCGCCGACGCCCCGGAGGCCGTAGGGGTGACCGGGATTGGCCACTTCGACGATCACCGTGTCAATCATCGGCAGGTCCAGCGACGTGGGCATCCGGTAGTCCAGGAAGCTGCTGTTCAGCATGACGCCGTTGTCGTTGTACACGTACTCTTCGTTCAGCGCCCAGCCGATGCCCTGTACCACGCCGCCCTGAATCTGGCCCTCCACATAGCTGGGATGGATGGCCTTGCCGGCGTCTTGCACGGCGGTGTACCGGAGGATCTCGACCTTGCCGGTGTCGGTATCGACCTCCACGTCCACGATGTGGGCTGCGATAGACGGGCCCGCGCCGGGAGGGTTGACGCCGGCGGCGCCGACGATCGGGCCTCCGGTGGGAATCATCCGCGCCGCGATCTGCTTGAAAGTCAGCTTTAGTTCCGGGTCCGACTTGTGCTGGAGGACGGCATCCATATACTCCACATCCTCCCCAGGAATCTCCCAGATCTTGGCGGCCCGCTCGATCATCTGTTTCTTAACGCTCTGCGCGGCCTCGTAACAGGCCCAACCGGACTTGAAGGTGGCGCTGCTGCCGCCGGTGTTGGAGGTGAAACCGATGGAGTCCGTGTCGCCAACCGTGGGCTTGATGTCCGTGACCGGGATGCCCAAGACCTCGGCGACGTGCAGGGCCAACGCGGCGCGGCTACCGCCGATGTCCGGTGAGCCTTCGGTCAGACTGATCGTGCCGTCGGAGTTGAGCACGGCCACCGCCGCGGCGGGGCCGGTGTTGTTGCCCCAGAACCCGGTTGCAACTCCGCGTCCGCGCAGCTTCCCCTCCAGTTTGGTGTTGTAGTGCTGGTGGTCCTTGGCCGCCTGCAGGGTCTCGATGTACCCGACCTTGGGGGTCATCGGTCCGGTGACCCGGCGGACGCCCTCCTTGGAGCTGTTCAACAGCCGGAACTCCAGGGGGTCCATCCCCAGTTTCTCACACAGCTCGTCGATGGCTGTCTCCATGCAGAAAGCGGAGGCCGGGGCGCCCGGGGCCCGGTAGGCCGCCGACTTGGGCCGGTTGACCAACACGTCTTTGGCTTTCAGATGGGCGTTGGGAATGTCGTAATGGCCCATCATGCACTGGGCGCCCGGCGAGACGGGCGACCCAGGGAAAGCGCCTGCTTCGTAGACCAGTTCGGCCTCGGCGGCGATCAATCTGCCGTCCTTGGTCGCGCCCAGCTTGACCTTGATCCTGGTGGCCGAGGTGGGGCCGGTGGCCTCGAATACCTCGGTCCTAGTCATCTGGACCTTCACCGGCCGGCCCGACTTGCGGGACAGAAGGGCCGCCACGGGCTCCACATATACGATGGTCTTGGCGCCGAAGCCGCCGCCGATCTCCATGGGATAGGCCTTGACGTCGGAAACGGGAATGCCCAGGAAGCGGGCGGTGTGGTCGCGGACGGAGAACTGTCCCTGGCTGCTGGACCAGATGGTCAGCTTGCCGTCTAATTGCCACTGGGCGGTGCCGGCATGGGGCTCGATGTACCCCTGGTGGACCGGCTGGGTGACCGTCTCTTTCTCCACGATCACGTCGGCGTCTTTGAAGCCCTGCTCAACGTCGCCGATCTTGAATTCAAACTGGTTGGCGATGTTGGTGCGCAGGCTTTCGGCGTCGTCATCCAGCAGTCCGCCGGGCCGGAGGGCCGCGTTGGAGACGGCGGCCAGGCGGTCGTGCAGGATCGGCGCGTCCGGCTTCATCCCTTCCTCGGCGTTGAGCACCGGCGTCAGGACCTCATAGTCCACCTTGATCTTGGCCAAGGCCTCCTCGGCGACGTGGGGACTGACCGCGGCCACCGCGGCCAAGGCATGACCCTTGTAGAGCACCTTCCCTCTGGCCAGAACGTTCATGCTCAAGAACCCCAGGTTCTGGATCGCGCCCTCAGCCAGGTCGGAGAGCTTCATGGAGGTTTCCGGCCAATCGGCCGAGGTGACCACCGCGTAGACCCCCGGGTGGGCCTCGGCGGCGCTGGCGTCGATGGATTTTATGACCGCGTGAGCGTGGGGGCTGCGAAGAATCTTCCCGTGGAGCATGCCAGGGAGATTGGTGTCCGCGCCGTACCTGGCGCGTCCGGTTACCTTGTCGATTCCGTCAGGGCGGACCGGCCTGGAGCCGATCACGTTAAATTCTTCGTTGGAGAGGACCATATTGGGCTTGTAATCAAGCATTCTCTCGCTCCTAGCGAATAATATTTTCAGGCACAATTGAAACGCCCGTGGGCGTGATTCGCGGGACTAAATAGGCAGACCTGATATGCCTTGGCATATATTATCACAATCCCAGCTTCGGTCCCACGCCTGACCGGCCCATCAAACAGGCCCAGCCGCCAAATGGTTATGGCGCGTAAATCTTTCTCCGCCGTAATGGACACTGTACTGCCCCAGGCAGGTTGAGATATACTGCCAAAGGCGATTTACGCATGGCTGGGGACCAACGGTTGGCCCCCGCCCGCGATCCAGAACCGGAGTAGATTTGAAGGATGCGCATACCTAAACTACGCGCCCGCCGGGCGCTGATCGGGCTTATCTTGATCGGGGTGATCCTCATGGCCACCACCGCCAGCCATGGTTGTACGGTTAGCGGCTCCAGCCCGGAGAATGGCGGCAGCGCCGCGGTTAGCGGCCCATAAGCCCAGACCGTCCCCTGAGGTTGGGTACGGATTCCTTTTTTACCTTTCGTTTCCCAGTAGTCCTCTTGAGGACCAACTAACGCCCTATTCATTCCTGCCTGGGTGCCGGCTCCCGCCCGTATGATTTTGGAAAAAGATCCATGGCAGTAGACAACACCCTGTCGCCCCACGGCGGTGAGCTGATCGAAAGGGTCGCCCCGGCCAACGACGCCGCCCACATTGCGGCGGGCCTCCCCCGGATTCCCGTGCGCGATAGCATTGCGCGAGAGGTGATAAACCTCGCGTACGGTTTCTTTTCGCCCCTCGACGGGTTCATGGTCCGCTCCGAAGTGGATTCCGTGGTCCGGAACATGACCCTGAACAACGGGTTGGTATGGAGCATCCCCATAATTTTTGATATCTCCCGCCGGGACATGGCGGAGGCCGGAGTGACCCCCGGAGACTCCGTCTTGTTGACCTATCAGGACCAGGCGCTGGCCGTGCTGGAGGTCGCCGAGGCGTTCTCCTACGACCGGGAGCTTATGGCCCAGCACGTCTACGGGACCACGGACCGGGACCATCCGGGCGTAACACGGACCCTGGAGATGGAAGACATGTTTCTGGGCGGACCGGTGACTCTGGTGAACCCGCCGGTCATCAACCCGCCTTTCGACCGTTTCTGGAAGACGCCACGCCAGTTGCGGGACCGCCTCTCCGAATTGGGTTGGAGCAAGGTGGTGGCCCACCAGACCCGCAACGTTCCCCACGTGGGCCACGAATGGATGATGAAGGGAGCTTTGCTTTCGTCCGAAGCCGATGGTATCCTTGTCAGCGCTGTAATCGGGGAGAAAAAACCGGGCGATTACATCGATGAGGCCATCGTGCTGGCCCATCAGCGGCTTAGGGACGCCGGATTCTTCTTGCCCGGCATCCACGAGACCTCCACGCTGATGTGGGACATGCGCTACGCCGGACCGCGGGAGGCGGTGTTCCACGCGATCGTCCGCAAGAACCTGGGTTGCAGCCATCACATGTTCGGCAGGGACCACGCGGGCGTCGGGAACTACTACGATACCTACGCCGCTCACAAGGTGTTCGAGAATTTGCCAGACCTGGGAATAAAATCCGTACTGACCCTTGAGTGGTGGTACTGCCCGGTGTGCCAGGGAGTCGCCTACGAGGGCTTGTGCGGCCACCGCGACCAGAAACAGGACCTGGCGGGCACGGTCATCCGCAGGATCATCGATGGCGGGCAGGAGCCGGCCCCGACCACTTTGAGGTCCGAGATACTGGAGGTCGTCCGGGAATGCGCCGATAGATACAATGCGGGCTCGGCATTCGTCACCCCGGAATATCTGGAGAACCGGACGCCGGTCATGTCCATGCCCACCCTGGGTTGTTGTACCTGTAGTGAGCATCAGCCCGTGTGATTTTCAATCCCCCGCTCCTCAGCCAGCGGGGGGTTTTTTTATATCTGCGTCTGAACCTGAAATTCGACTTGAAAGACGGGCCGATAGGAGCAAGGGAATGCCGACCTACGTAGACCCCAACGCATGCAACGCCTGCCAGGGCCAGCACCAGGGACCGCTTTGCGTTTATATCTGCCCCAACGACCTGATGGTTTTGGATCAGGACGCCAACAAGGGGTTCAACCAAGAGCCGGAGATGTGCTCGGAGTGCTACGCCTGCGTCAAATTGTGCCCTGAAGAGGCCATCCACGTACGCGGATATGCGGACTTTGTCCCCATGGGCGCGGAGGTCCAGCCGCACCGGACCGAGGACGGGCTGCGTTGGCACGTCCGTTTCCGGGATGGGCGCACCTTCGAGTTCACCTACCAGTCCCGGACCAAGCCCGAGGGCTCGGTGGTCCTGTTCGAGGGATTCA
>CAYMZL010000237.1:0-4513 GCA_964394825.1 uncultured Dehalococcoidia bacterium
CCCGGTCGGCCTTGGTAACACCCTGGGCGATCAAAAAGGACACCAGGCCGTAGAGGATCACGATGGTCAAAATACCGGCGGCTGCCACCGTCCGCACTGACCGCTTTTTCAAAATGGTCACAACATCCTCCGCAACGTGATCCCTGCTATCCGCCCGGGCGGCCCAAGGCGCCCACCAGAGCTTTGATCAGCCGAAAGCCCAGACCGCCCATGACCATGCCGGCCAAGAAGCCGATCGGCGCCATGACGATGAACACCCAACCACAATTGAGACGTTCGCCGATCCCAAACATATGGCATTGGAAGGAACCCCATAACCCGAACCCGATGAATCCGGCAACACCAAGCACGGATGATACGAGACCGCCGAAGCGCCTCATCAGAAGCCTCGATGGGAGGAGCTGGCTTTTACTTCCTTCGCCGTGGTGACGGGTGGACCGTGCATTTACGCCCCGTGAATCTCCCGGTCGAATCGGAACGCCTCTATCCGGTTTGCCGACTATAACATCGCCGGGGTGGTTATCCGCTGATCTTGGAGCAGTGAATCGAAGCACCTGAGTAGACCAAAATCAAAAAACATCCCTTCCACCGGCGGCTATTGTCCACAAGATTTCTCCTAGTTCGCTGGTGTGAAGTTCCAGCGATGGCAAGATTTCACTGTCGGGCTTAGATGCAGGGCTAGGCAATGTCAATTCAGCTAACTTATAATCGGTATCGATTCATGTGGCCGGGACTATTGTTAAACATCTCTTGGCAACTCGTCGCAGCCGGTGAAACTTATTTATTAAGGGGAAGAATATGCCAGAAGCGTCCCAGATTATCTATACCAAAGTTGATGAAGCTCCGGCCCTGGCCACGCACTCGTTGCTGCCGATTCTCCAGGCCTTTACCAAGGGGTCCGGTATTGAACTGGAGGCCTGGGATATCTCGTTGACCGGCCGCATCATCGCCAATTTCCCAGACAATCTGACAGATGAGCAAAGAATCCCCGATTATCTGACCCTCTCTGGTGAGCTGTGCTTGGACCCGGCGGCGAACATTGTCAAGCTTCCCAATATCAGTGCCTCTATTCCCCAGTTAAAAGGCGCGATCAAGGAATTGCAAGACAAGGGATATGAAATTCCCGACTACCCCGATGAGCCTACAATCGACAAAGAACGCGAACTTTACGACCGCTTTTCCAAGGTGTTGGGTAGTGCGGTCAACCCCGTTCTGCGGGAAGGGAACTCCGATCGCCGGTCGGCCACCGCGGTCAAAGAGCACGGCAAACGCAATCCCCATCGGATGATGCAGGACTGGCCGGAAGTGTCTAAAACCCGCGTTGCCCACATGACCAGTGGCGATTTCTACGGTAGTGAACAGGCCGTGACAATCGCGGCAGCGGGATCGGCTGCGATTGAGTTTGTGGCCGGCGATGGTAGCGTGACCGTGCTCAAAGCCGATATCCCCTTGTTAGCTGATGAAATCGTCGATTGCACGGCGATGAATGTGAAGGCGCTGCGCCGGTTCTACGCGGACCAGATGGAAAAGGCTAAAGCTGATGGCGTGTTGCTTGGTTTGCATCTGAAGTCGACCATGATGCGCGTGTCCGATCCGATCATTTTCGGCCATTGTGTGTCGGTTTACTACCAGGACGTGTTGACCAAACACGCGGCTGTGCTGGGTGATCTTGGGGTGAACCCCGACAATGGGATGGCTGAGCTCTACACCAAGATCGAATCTCTACCTGAGGCCAAACGAGCGGAGATCGAGGCGGATATCCAGGCGGTTTATAATGCCCGGCCAGAACTGATGATGGTGAACTCCAGCCGGGGGATCACCAGCCTGCATGTGCCGAGTGATGTGATCATCGATGCCACCATGCCCGTGATCGTCCGCGATGGCGGCCGCACGTGGGGTCCCGACAACGAGTTGCACGACACGATCGCGATGATCCCTGATCGCTCTTATGCGAGTCTTTATCAGGCGATCATCGAAGATTGCCAGAAGCATGGGGCGTTTGATCCGTCTACCATCGGCAGTGTCGCCAATGTGGGGCTGATGGCCCAAAAGGCCGAAGAGTATGGGTCTCACGACAAGACCTTTACAGCTTCCGGCAACGGGGCGATCCGGGTCGTGGACGCATCGGGCACAACTCTGATGGAACAGAGCGTTGAGGAAGGCGATATCTTCCGGATGTGCCAGACCAAAGACGCGCCGATTCAGGACTGGGTCAAGCTTGGGGTCAATCGGGCTAGAGCCACCGGCTCGCCGTCCATCATTTGGTTGGACCCGGACCGGGCTCACGACGCTGAGCTGATCAAGAAGGTGGACCAATATCTGCCCACGCACGACACGGCCGGGTTGGACATCCGCACCATGTCTCCCATCGACGCGATGGAGTTCACGATGGCGCGCAGCCGGGCTGGTCAGGACACGATCTCCGTGACTGGCAACATCCTGCGTGATTATTTGACTGATCTCTTCCCCATCCTGGAATTGGGCACCAGCGCCAAGATGCTTTCTATCGTCCCCCTGCTTGACGGTGGCGGGCTATTTGAGACAGGCGCTGGTGGGTCGGCCCCCAGGCATGTACAGCAATTCCTTGAGGAGGGCCATCTGCGGTGGGATTCTCTGGGTGAATTCTGTGCCCTCGTCGCTTCCTTCGAGCATTTCGGCGAGGTGTTTAAGAACGACAGGGCGAAGCTCTTAGCTGAGACCCTAGACCAAGCGATCGGGCAGCATCTGGAAAACCGCCGGGCGCCGTCGCGCCGGGTGAACGAACTGGACACCCGAGGAAGTCATTTCTACCTCGCTCTGTACTGGGCGGAAATGCTGGCCAAGCAGACCCAAGACCCAGAGCTGCAAGCTCGCTTTACCGAGGTGGCCCAGCAGTTGGCCGCCAACGAAGACAAGATCGTTAAGGAGCTGAACGACGCTCAGGGACAGCCGGTGGATATCGGTGGTTATTTCCATCCCAATGATGAGCTGGCCGCCAAAGCCATGCGCCCCAGCGCCACTCTGAATGCGATCGTGGACGCGATCTAGCGAAAATCCCCCCAACCCCCTTTAAGAAAGGGGGAGATTAAAGTCCCCCTTTGCAAAGGGGGATTTAGGGGGATTTCTCCGGCCAGGCAAGTTTTCTGAACAGAGGAGCAGTCACCACATGCGAAGCAAGGTAACGGTTGTCGGCGCCGGCAACGTGGGCGCCACCACCGCACAGAGGATCCACCAGTTGGGCTACGCCGACGTGGTGTTGGTGGACGTGGTTGAGGACCTGCCCCAGGGCAAGTCTCTGGACATGCTGGAGTCGGCCCCGGTCATGGGCACCGACGCCAAGATCATCGGCAGCAACGGTTACGAAGAAACGGCCGGGTCCGACGTGGTGGTCATCACCGCCGGCATCGCCCGCCGTCCCGGAATGAGCCGCGACGACCTGCTGCTGACCAACATGCGGATCACATCGTCGGTAACGGAGCAGGTGGTCAAGTTCTCCCCCGACTGCATCATCATCCCGGTGACCAACCCATTGGACGCCATGGTGCAGAACGTTTTCGAGGCCAGCGGTTTCCCCAGGAACCGGGTCTTCGGCATGGCCGGCGTGTTGGACACCGCCCGTTTCCGCACCTTCATCGCCGAGGAACTGAATGTCTCGGTGGAGGACGTCCAGGCCTTCGTCCTGGGCGGCCACGGCGACGACATGGTGCCGCTGACCCGTTTCACCAACGTGGGCGGCATCCCCATCAGCGAACTGATGGCCGAGGAGAAGATCGACCAACTGGTGAGACGCACCCGCCAGGGCGGCGGCGAGATCGTCGAACTGCTGAAAGAGGGCAGCGCCTACTATGCGCCGTCGGCCGCCATCACCCAGATGGTGGAGGCGGTGCTGCTGGACAAGAAGCGCATCCTCCCCGCCTGCACCTACCTGGAGGGCGAGTTCGGCATCAACGGGCTCTGCGTCGGCGTCCCGGTGAAGCTGGGGGCCGGCGGCATGGAAAAGGTCATGGAGGTCAAGCTGACCCCCAATGAACAAGCCGCGCTCCGAAGCTCCGCCGACACCGTCCAAGAATTGGTGGAAGTGATGAAAAAGGCCAAGGCCCAGGGTTAGCCGGCCCAGGGATAGAATAAAGAAAATATAATCCGGCAGGAGGGTGGCCCATGCCCCGTCGAAGTGATGCTGAGCAGCGCCTATTGGAGAAGGCGGGCCGCTACCTGCCGGGCGGCACCGGCGGCAACCTCTCCTTCCCCAAGGAATTGGACTTCCTCGTCTCCCACGGCAAGGGCTCCCGCATCTACGATGTCAGCGGCAACGAGTACGTTGACTGGCTGATGGGCTCCGGCCCCATGGTCCTGGGCCACGCCCACCCCGCCGTCACCGAAGCCGTGATCAAAGCGGTTGAGGGCGGCAGCACCTTCTTCGCCACCAACGACAAAGCGGTGGAGCTGGCCGAGGAGATCGTCAATGCCGTCCCCTGCGCCGAGCAGATCCGGTTCACCACCAGCGGCACCGACGCCTGCTTCCAGGCCATGCGGG
>CAYMZL010000238.1:0-4512 GCA_964394825.1 uncultured Dehalococcoidia bacterium
CTCGGCGGCCTCCGCCCTGCGCGCCTACCGTTGGCAGGTCTTGTTCATCGGAGACAAAGTCCCGTTGCATCGGCTGTTACTGGTACAGAATGCGGGCATCGGACTGAACAGCATCTCCCCCCTCCGCATCATCAGCGAGGCTACTCAATTCGTCCTGCTCACCTTGCGTTACCGGGTGCGCGGTGAAGAGGTGGCGGCCACTCTCGGAGTGCAGCGGGTCCTGGATTTCGTGATTGCGGCCATCTTGCTGGGCGTCGGTCTGATGGTGCTGCCCAGTCTGAAGGGATTCGCCCCCTACGTCGTTGGCGCCGCGGTGCTGGCTGTGGTCAGCGTGCTGGCGGTCCCGGTGGTCATCTGGTTGGGGTCCAGACCCGGCCTGACCCACCTGCAATTGCTGGCATCGACCTCCTCGTCGCTCAAAGCGCTGATCCGGGCGCGGGTCAGGCTCACGTGGTCCTTCCTATTAACCCTGGGATATTGGATCTTGCTGGGGCTTTCGGCCTGGGTCTTGGCCTACGGGATGGGGATTGACATATCGCTGTTGGTGGCCACGTTGCTGGTGATTGGGACCCTCACCTTCGTGGCCCTCGTCCCGTCCCTGCCGGCCTCCGTGGGCACCTTCGAATTTGCGGTCTTCTACCTGCTCACCACCATCGGCGTGGGGGATGGTGATGCGTTGGGGTTCGCACTGGTGATTCACGTGATTCTCTTCATGCCCCCAATCTTGATCGCCCTCATCGTCTTCGCCACCTGGGCCATCACCGGCCGCCGGATTTCGCCGGCCGTCACTCCGGACCCGCGGGCCGCTGACTCTCTGCGGGCCCACCCGCCACCGGACTGAAGCTCCCTCGCCCGTTCATCTTCACCCGCGCCGCGATTTTCCACCGTACCGCGCATCTGCCTGCTCATGGACCGGCCGGGACACCCGATTATAATCGGGTGTCAGTCCCGTTGAATTAATGCGGGAATACAACCCAGCTTCCGGGCCTCTCATAGACGGGAGCGCATGGCCCAGGGCGGATGTGTCAGACGGGTACGGTGGGACCATGGAACTATTCTCAGCAAAACGGCTATTGCCAAAGCTATTGATCACGGGAGCGGCCATATTGGCCGTTGGCTGCTCCTCTTCGAGCGTAACTTCTCCGCCCGGCGCTACCGGCGCCGATGGGGCGCCGGCGCCAACCCCCACCGCCGTGATCGCCCCTCCTCCGTACGGGTCTTCCGGCGGCGCTCTCACCGTCGCCGCCGCGGCGGAGATTCCCCATCGTGATGTCCATCAGGAGGTCCAAGAGACCTTGACTGCTCTGGGTCCCGGATTGGCCTACAGCAGGCTCTTGCGGCTCCGCTCCGGAGAGGGATCTAACCAGCCGAACCTGCTGTTGGAGTGCGACCTTTGCCAGAGTTGGGAGCTGACCGACGACTTGGCCTACGAGTTCAAACTGCGTCCCGGCGTTCTTTGGCAGAACATTGCGCCGGTGAACGGCAGAGCCCTAACGGCCCAAGACATCGTGTTCAGCTTCGACCGCCTCAAGACTCCCGGTTGGCCCAACGCTCCATTGCTGGCGTCGATCGGTGAGTCCGTAGCCCTGGACGATCTGACGCTGCGGGTTGAACTGTCCCTGGAGGACGCCGACGCCCTCCTTGCCCTGGCCGACGGACACGTCAAAATAGTGGCCCCGGAAGTTGTGGCTAAGTATGGGGACTTGAAGGACAGCCCGGTCATCGGCACCGGCCCCTGGGTCTGGCAGGAGACCGGGGCGCGAGACTCCGGTTCGAATCAACGGATGGAATTCGCACGGAACCCCGACTACTTCGAGGACGGCCTGCCCTTCCTCGACCAGCTAAACGTCGTCGTCATGCGTTCCGGCCCTCTAGCCAATTCCGCCGGTTCGGTTGAGTTGGACAAAGTGGCGGCATTTCGGGCTGGACTGGTCGATGTTCTATCCGTTGGCCCCAGTGAATGGGAAATGATCCGCCGGGGCGGCACCGATTTTCAGTCGGTCATCTCACGCAGGTCCGGCGCGGGCGTGGTGCTGGCCATGAACTCCCAAGCGCCGGGCTTGAGCGAGACCGCAGTGCGGCAGGCGGTGTTCCAGGCCATCGACCCCTGGGACTATCTGGACACCGTTTGGTCCGGCCAGGGGTTCACCAGCGTGGGGATCCCGGTGCGGGAATCCGGCTGGCTGCTGGACCGGGCGGAGATGCGGCAGAATTACTTCGCCGACCCCGGCAAAGCCCGCCAGTTGCTGGCCAACTCCGGCCAGGGGCTGCCCATCGACATCGAGGTCACGGTGCGCATCGAACGGACCGGCGGCGAGAACCTGGCGTTGGAAGAAAGGCTGATTGCCGACCTGACCGCGGTGGGATTCAACCCGGAACTGCGGCGCATGAACCCGGTGCAGTTCGACGACTTGGTCATGGGGCCGGCCCGCGAATTCCAGTTGGCGGTGGGGGCGGCGCCGCCGACCTCAACCACCAACAGCTACCTGTTTGGGCTGTTGCACAGCCAGGGCCAATGGAACTTGGCCGGGCATGAAGATGCCCGGTTGGACTCGATGATTGAAGCTCAAGCGGCAGAATTCAATGACCGCGTACGCAGGGACCAGCTGGTGGAGATCCAGCGCCGGGTGTTGGACCAGGCCTACCTGTTCAGCCCGGTGACTGCTGCCTCCCGGTGGGTGTTCAGCAGCGACTTAATGGGATTTGAGCCCAACACCGCCCTCTCCGAGTACAATTTCTGGTCGAGGACCTGGCTGGACCGTTAGCGGGACTTGGCTCGTGCGTTGGTCTACAAGCCCATCAGGCCAAGATAGGCACTAATTCTTAACCTGACGATGGCGCCGAAGACAATCGTAGGGGCAGGTTTCCAACCTGCCCTTTTCTTTTGCCACTGCCGTTTGTAGAACAAAGGGTGTGACGGAAAATGAATGACGGCGCAGCAAGGTTCCGGCCGGGAGAAAAATGCCTTACGAGTGGGAGGGTGGGTTTAAAACCCACCCCTACGTGGTTGGATACGGGATGGGATTTGTTTGGCAGATTAATCTATATGCGGCACTAGCGGGTTTTGGCCTGGTAGGCTTTGATGCCTTCTTCCAGGGCGGTCAGCGGCAGTAGGGCGCACTTGATGCGCACCGGGTACCGGCGCACCACCTGAAGGGCCAGCAGGTCGCCAAGCCCCTCCGCATCCTCTTCGATCCCGTTCTCTCCGGACCCGCTATTCCCGGCCCCGCTTCTCCCGGCCCCGCTTCTCATGGAGACTCGGAATCTCTCTCCCAATTCTTCCACTTCGGCCAGCGACTTGCCTGGCAGCAGGCCGGACAGCATGGAGGTGGCGGCTTGGATTATTGAGCACCCCTCGGAGCGGGCACTAACCGCGCACACCTTGCCTTGGTCGTCCAACTTAAGTTGCAGGATGGCCCGGTCGCCGCAGAAGGGGTTGAACTCTTCAGCCGCCACATCCGCGTCACTTATCGGCGCACGGTTGCGGGGGTTGCGGTAGTGGTCCATGACCAGGTCGCCGTAGAGGCCGTCCAGGGGAATGTCGGGCAGTTGAGGCATTGATTACTCGCCCATATAAATATTGTATCCAGCGTAGCACAGGGCGGCAGGAAGACATCGCCATCATGAGGGAATAAGCGATACGAACAAACCAACCAATAACGAAGCAGAAGGAGCCCATGAAGATGCGGCTGCGCCGCCGCCGGCTATTCGGTGGTTACTTCTTCCGACTCGCCGGATAGGGCGGCCTTCATGGTGTGCCAGGCTAGGACGGCGCACTTGATGCGGGTGGGAAATTCGTTGATGCCGGAGAGGGTTTCCAGATCGCCAAGGGTGTCGTAGTCCAACTCGCCGCCGGGCTCGATAATCATGTGATGAAAGGCGTCGAAGATCTCCTGGGCTTTCTCAACGCTCTGGCCCTTGATGCTCTGCGTCATCATGGAGGCCGAAGCGCGGGAGATGGCACAGCCGGTGCCCTGGAAGCCGACATCATCGATGACCCCGTCAACAACCTTGAGATAGAGGGTGATTTGGTCGCCGCACAGGGGGTTGAACCCCTCGGAGGTCTGGTTCGCTTCCTCTAGCTTCCGGAAATTCCGGGGCTTGCTGTTGTGCTCCAGGAGTATCTCCTGGTAGAGCTCGCTGAGACCGGACATTAACTGAAGACCTCAAGGACCCGGTCGATGCCCTTGACCAGCGCGTCGATATCCTCTTTGGTGTTGTAGAAGGCCAGAGAGGCCCGGGCGGTGGCCGGTATCTGGAACCGCAGCATCACCGGTTGGGCGCAGTGGTGCCCGGTCCGGATCGCGATGCCCTGTTCGTCCAGGATGGTCCCGATGTCGTGGGGGTGCGCCACGTCCATGATGAAGGACAGGATGCCGGACTTGTGAGGGGCCGTGCCAATCAATTTCACCCCGTCGATGGACGACAGGGCCTGAGTACAGTAACGGAGCAGTTCTTCCTCGTGGACGGTGATCTGGTCGAAGCCTAGGTTATTCACGTAATCGATGGCCG
>CAYMZL010000239.1:0-4497 GCA_964394825.1 uncultured Dehalococcoidia bacterium
TTGAAACCCGCCCCTACTTCTTAGGATTGATGTTTAACTTAGGAGGTCGTTGCACCGGCCCGCTCATACTAGGTGCGTCGATGGACGGGTCAATGGGCAAGCCAAACAACGCCCAAGCCCTGTAACCATGGAAACGCGGCTGCGCCGCCGCCGCTAGCAATTTCCCATCTGCATCAGGCGGCCTTCCCGCCAGCCTATCTGGCCGGCACGGACGGTCAGGAAGGTGTCCAGACGGACCTTGCCCTCCTGGGTGTGGCCGGCCGAGTCGATCCACTTAAAGTTGCCCTCGCGCAGGTCGAACACGGCGGCGTCCCCGCTCATTCCGGGCGCCAGGGAGCCGATGGAGCCTTCCAGGCCCAGCACTTTGGCGGGGGTGCTGGTGCTGGCGGCGATGGCGTCGGGCAGGGACATGCCCATGGCGTGAAACTTGCTCACCAGGTCGTTCATCTTGTAGACGGTGCGGTCCGGCGGCGGGTTGTGGATGTCGGTGCTGATGGTGGTGGGTGGCAGCCCCTGTTCCAAGGCAGCGTGAGCGACCTCAACATCGCAGTGGACTCCGGCGTGAGCCAGGTCCATGATCACGCCCCGGTCGGCGGCCTCACGGACCTCGGGCCGTAACTTGAAATTACGGTCCAGGATGTTTTCGGGGTTACCGTTGAAGGCGTGGGTGCTGATGTCGCCAGGCCCCAGGAACTCCAGGATGTCGGGCAGCGGTATGGGCGTGCCGCTAACGTGGACCATCAACTTGGTGCCAGCCTGGTCGGCCACCGCCCTGGCGGCCTTCATGGCGTCGTGGGCGTTCCAGTAGGCCACCGCGTTCACGTGCATCCGTACCTTGACGCCAAAGCAGAAGCCCGGATTGTTTTTGATCGCGTCGGCGGTCTGGTCCACGTCAATCATGCGCATGTCGTGGAGGCCGCCGCCCAGCAGGCGGTTGTTGGCCAGCCCCACCCCGCTCACATGCAGAAAGGCCAGCAGCCGAGTGTGGTGGGCCGGGAACACGTAATCCCGCATCGCCTCGTAATTTAGGAAGCCCGCGCTCCCGGCGTCGATGCCGGTGGTGGTGCCCGAAGACAGGCAGATCTCGTCGGGATGGACGGCCGTTGGGTTGCCGCCGTGGTAGAAGTGGCCGTGTAGGTCGATCAGCCCGGGGGTGATCAGCTTGCCGGTTACATCGACGGAGTTGGCCGCGGACGCCGCGTCGATACGTTCGGCTACCTTGGCCACCAAGCCGTCTTTGAAGGCGATGTCCCGGCGTCCGTCGATTCCCTGGGCCGGGTCCAGTACGGTTCCTCCGTTGAGCAACAGGTCGTAGGTGGGTGCGGTGGTCATCTACGTCCCCCCTAAAATCTACTTAGTTATTAGGACTGTTCCGCGGCGTCTTCTGCCTCGCCGGTCTCTTCATATTCCGGGTATTCGAGCCGCCTGAGGCGTGGGTAAACCTGGACTTTGGGGCTTTCCAGGTCCTGGTCGGTTATCTCGGCGGATTCCTCCAGTGGATTGACGCCCCATTTTTCGACGGCCTCGTCGGTCAATCTCTGGACCACCTGGGGCGACCGGCCTTCCAAACGGCCCAGATGGTAGGCGAGGGTAACGGCCAACTGGTTCTGGGTGATCTGCTCAAAGGCGTCGCTGGCCTTCAGGTCTGCGGGCATACCGCCCGACTGGTCCAGGAAATCGTCCAGCACCTGGCCCATGATGTCGCTCAGGCCGCCCAACTCGATCTCGTGCATGTAGCCGGTCAGCCTATCGGTTAGATCGACGATGCCCTCGGCGGGCAGCACGCCGTAGATCTCTTCGGGGATGTGTTCGTGTGTGTTTTCGGTAGTCATGGTTGAAGGCCTCCCAGTCGGGGATCGGCGGCAGATAGTTTATCACGCTGGGGTATAACGGCGGTATCAATAGCCGGTGGCTACGGCCGTCAGCGCCCGCACAACCGGACCGATAACGCCCCATAGGATGCCCAGGCCCAGGGCGTAGTCCAGCATGATGATGGCCACCAGCAATGCAGGGCCGCTGCGCTGCAGTTTGTTGTAGGCGGCAGCGTGTTCTCTGGGCACGAACCCGGCCATGACCCGCGAGCCGTCCAAGGGGGCCAAGGGCAATAGGTTGAATACGCCCAGTAGAAGATTGAAGAAGATGACCAAGGCCAGGATGTCGGAGATGCCGTTGCTGAGGCCCCCGGTCATTACATAGGCCGCCCGGTCCAGGGACAGGCCGGCTGGGACCAATATCCCCGCCTTGAACGGGATGGCAAGGAGAAAGGCAAAGATCAAGTTGGACAGCGGGCCGGCGGCGGCCACCAGGGCCGTGTCGGTGTGCCCGCGTGATAGCTGCCGGGGGTCCACCGGCACCGGCTTGCCCCAGCCAAATCCGGCGATCAGCATCATGATGGCGCCGCCGGGGTCCAGGTGGCGCATCGGGTTGAGGCTCAGGCGGCCCAGGCGCCGGGCGGTGTTGTCGCCCAGTCCGGTGGCCACCAAGGCGTGGCTGAATTCGTGGATGGTGACGGCGGTGATCAGGGCGAAGACAACCAACACCATCAGGCGGACAAAGCCCGACGGGTCGTCTTGGAGCAGTTGGAAAGAACCCAGAAGCATGGGTCAAGCCGAAGCGAGAGGGCGGCTAATCGTCGTCCTCGTCGGGCTCGGGGGCCGGCTCCTCTCTCTGGGAAGAATAGGCCGCGCCGGGCAGGATGGCGTTGGACCTGCCGGGCCGCTCAGGGCCGGGTTTGGGCATGTCCATCAGCGATTTTTTCAGCGAATTCAGGGCCTCCTTGCCGGCGGAAACGTCCAGCACCAGTCCGTTGATACCGGCGGTGCGCAGGACCTTTAGGTCGTCGGCGCTGGGAGGTTCGGTTATCTCGGCCAGAAGGTACTGGCCCAGGCGCCCCCGGATCCGGGCCACCTTGGCCAGGTCGTCCAGGGTCCAGGACGACGATGCCCCGGCGAGGGGAAAGAGCACGGCGTCCACGGGCAACGCGTTGATGTCCCGAAGTTCCTCCACGCTGACGGCGGGGTCGATGCACAAAACCTTGGCCGAGTCCTCGGACGCCACAGCCCCGATGGAGGTACCCTTGAGCTGGAAGGCCAGCAATCCGCAGCCGCTTTCCAGGTAGGCCTTGGCGTCCTCGGAGCTCAGGGAGCCGGTCCTGACGCCCCAGATGGCATCGGATAGGGAATCCTTCAACTCGCCGATCTGGGCTGGGCCTTTCAAGCCTGCGATGATTATCCCGTCTGGGGAAACGCCGGTGGCGGTGGCGGCGCCTGCTTTGTGGCTGCTGGAGACCTGGACTATCAGCGCCAGCCCGGGGGTCTTCTCGGACCTGGCGGGTCCGAAGCCCATGCGGGCCGGAGCGCCTTCGATTATCTCTTCCAGACGGTCGATAAACTTACTCATTTAAACCAGTCCCTGTAGTCTAGGCGACCTAGTCGCAGTAGACTAGGTAGATCGTGATTGAGGGGCGTGCCAGAGAAGCGGACAGGGCAGGAAATCACGCCGTCATCGCGCTCCGGGCTGATTATACTCCATAGCCGATTCCACCGGCACACCTGAATGGTGGATATTCTGTATCCTTGACACCGCATGCCGCGCAACGCACCATCTCTGCGAATCGGCGCATCAAACATGCCGGTGGCCAATTGCCCTTTAACTGGGAGGAAACATGGCGATCGAAAAGATGGACCTGATCAAAAACCCGGAGACGGCGCCGTTCTCCAAATTGAAGTACCTCAGGCGGCTACCGGAAGACGAAGTTACCGAGTTCTTCAACCGCCTTTTCCTTCTGAACGTGGCAGCCCGGGAGACGGGGGACTGGTCGGCGGTCGACCATTTCCTGGAGGAGCAAGGGGACAAGATCGCGGCGCGGGTCGCCGTCCCCATGGGTTTCGACGACGCCCCCTGGTCGCCCTTCAAGAAACGGTTGTCCGAGTCTAAGGTGGCGGTCATGACCACCGGCGGCGTCTATGTGGAGGGCCAGCAGCCCTTCGACACCGACGGCGATTGGAGCTACCGGGAGATTCCCTTGGACACTCCCCTGGACCAGTTGCGGGTGGCCCACACCCACTACGACATCACCGGCGTCGCCGAGGATGTGGACACGGTGCTGGCCATGCACCGGCTGCTGGAACTGGAGGCCGAGGGCATCGTGGGCGAGGCCCTGACGCCAACCTACAGTTTCATGGGCTATATCCCCGATCCGTCAGGGCTCATCGAAGTGACCGGGCCGGAGGTGGCCGGCCGGCTCAAGGATGACGGGGTCGATGGAGTGGTGATCGGCACAACTTGACCCATCTGCCATCAGTCCGGCGGACTGATCGCCCGGGCCATCGAATCGGTCGGTATTCCCACGGTGGTGCTCATGGTGGACCGTACCAGGGCCGAGACCATGTCGGTGCCCCGCGGGTTGGTGCTCCGGTTCCCCTTCGGCCGCCCCTTTGGCGCCCCAGGCAACCCCGACCAGCAGCGGGTCGTGTTGGAAGACGCCCTGACCATGCT
>CAYMZL010000240.1:0-3320 GCA_964394825.1 uncultured Dehalococcoidia bacterium
GCGCCAGGCAGGCTCAATCTCGTTTACCATCGGCGTGGTTACCACCGCATCCAGACGGTCGGAGTCGATAACTTTGGAAGCGTCTGGCGTTTCTAGGGAACGTACCGCCAAGCTGGTCAAATCCACCTGGCCGGGAGAACCCAAATCTCGGAGGTCGATTCGCGCCTCTAGGTCCGGGCCAATGGAGAATTCTGAATAAACGGTGTTGCCCAGCGGCAGCCAACCGTTGGTTATATCAGCGGCGAATGGCGCCCGCCACTGCGGCGACCAAGCAATCTGCATTAGCCGGTCCGCTGTTTCAAAGTACACAACGAACCGGTCGAAAGATGCTTCCGCGTCCAGGAATTCTGCCGTCAAGTACAGAGCATGTTCGTTCCGGAAGAACCGAATGTTTATCACGTCCAGCGTCCCGGGGAGGGCGTCACCCAGCGGGTCATGGACCATTACTGGGTAACCGTCCCATTCATCGGCCACACCGTCGATGAAGATCCGGGTTTCCGGCGCGGATGAAGAAGGAGCCGCGGTTGCAGAGAGGTTGGTTGGGGACGCCTGGCCGCCGACGGGACAAGAGAGCCTGGGCACGTCCACCACCGGACTGCTGCTTATAGACCGATCGGGAACTTGTGCCATTGCCGGCGGCGGAGCGGTGGGCACCGGCGTTGCTGTCGGCACGGGAGAGGGCCCAGGGGTTGGCGTCGGCAGTGAAGTGGGGGACTCGGCCGGCGCCGGGGTCGGCTCGCCCGCGGAATGTGGACTCTCCGTCGGCGAGACCTCAGAATTCGCCGTGGCATCCGAGGCAGCTGCCGTGACCCGAACTGTGGCGGTAGTGATCGATTGGAAGTCAACGGTGGGCGGCGGAATAGAGGCCGGCTCCGAAATCTCCGAGCATCCGGCCAAGAGCAACGCTCCAACGAACACCGGGCTGAACAGAATCCACCGACGTACCGAGCCTGAGTTCACCATATCGTTCCAATGAAACTGACGCGCCGCCACATTTAGGTGGAAGAATTATAGATGTTGAATATAGGTGATGCCAAATTGCCATATTAGGTCGATCTGTCCCCAATCTTAAGGCCCGGTGACATCAAAGCTAATCCAAGGCGATCCTGAAAGTCAGCGTAAAAGGGACGCCCTTTAGAACCAGCGGTTTATCACCATTGAACGAACATCGGTATGTATGTTCAGCAATGATAAACTACACGCCTTTTTCGGGATGCGCATCCATCAGCTTTGGATGAAAGGTTTATAGTTATCCGTCCCGATTGCCTTACGAGGCTGAGCCAAGCTGTTCGCGTTGTGGGCGCAATAACTTAACCTAGACACGTCTTTGGTGCCGTTTGACAGTTTTCTTACCGATTACTAAACTACTTGCCACAAACATAGTGTCCAGAGCAGCAAGTGCCGTGCGAATTGTAGAACGAGAATATTCCGTCTAGTTAATCCTGTCGTTAACCGAGATCTAAACCCCCGCGCGGCCATTAGGTCGATTCGAGATAATCCTACGCAGATTTGAGGGCACATGACAACAGACAATGACGAACTGGCGGCAAAGCAAGAACAGTTGGCGAAAAAATACAGTCCGGTCCTGGTCGTCTACCCGGAAATCAAATCACCGCGTAGGGACGACGCCCGAAACCGTGACTGGAGAACCAATATGGAGGCTCCCATCAAGGAGGACTACTACCCGCGTGACATCAATCTGATGCTTGACCATTCTTGGACGAGACGCAGATTTACGCACGATAGAGAGCGGCTTCTGGAACAGATGGCTAATGGCTCAAATATCCCGCGGATCAAGTACAAGCGTGGCGCGGTAAAGCCCAGAAACGCTTGGGAGAGCTATTTCGAGATACTCCAGAAGCAAGGAGACCACGCCGACGAAGAGTATCCCAACACCACCTACGCCCATTTTGTTGAGGGAGAGAAAGGGACGAGACTTGAAGGACTGATGGCGATCCAGTACTGGTTCTTCTACTATTACAACGATTGGAGAGCATCGCACGCTGGAGATTGGGAGCATATCGTGGTCGTTCTCAAAGATTCGCCCCAGGGAGAAGTGCCTTACGCGTGCGCCTATTCCGCACATCACGGAGGCTACAGACTGGATTGGAGGAATGTCCAGACAGCTGACGACGACGGCCTGACGGAGTCAGAGGGTGGGAAGCAAGGGGGAACACACCCGGTGGTGTATGTGGCCAGCGGTTCCCACGCCAACTATTACTACGGGTCCTCAAAATACGTTACCACCACCGAGGTATTAGGTAAGTCCCTAACAACGGACAAGTTGCCATTCGGTGGAGAATTTTCGGACTTTACTGTCGGGAAGAGTCCGGAGAGCACGATACTTCCGATCGTTAAAGTTGTACCTGAAAGCGACAACGGGAAGTGGACAGGTGAATGGCGATGGCTAAATTTCAATGGCCGTTGGGGATCCACAGGCGCAGACCTTTGGGACAACCTGCTGAGCCTGTTCAGGAAGCGTAAATCCATCAATGATGCGCCCGGCTCGTTACCCGAACGGAGTAACTGGATCGATCCCTTTTATTGGATCAACCACCAATGTATCGACCCATTGCCACCTACGGACGACTGGCTAAACAATGACTTTTACTTGAGACCCGGGATCTACGAAGATACATAAGACCGGGACCAAAGCCCCGTGGTTCTCAAAATAATCTGGAGTTAGGTAGAGGTAGTGCCATGGCTCGATTATCGTCATCGATCGGGGACATTAAAGAACACTATTCGGTAGTCGTGATCGGCTCCGGATACGGGGGCGGAATCGCCGCCTCCCGGCTCGCTAGGGCCGGTCAGCAAGTGTGTTTGTTGGAGCGGGGAAAGGAATTTCAGCCGGGAGAATACCCAGACCGATTGGTCTCTGCCGCCCTCGAAATGCAAATTACCGCAGGCGACATACACACCGGTTCGCACACCGGCATGTTTGACGTTCGAGTAAACAAAGACATCAACGTGTTTTTGGGTTGTGGTTTGGGCGGCACCTCTCTATTAAACGCCAACGTATCCATTCGGGCCGAAGATCGCGTCTGGGATGACACAAGGTGGCCGGTGGAGGTCCGTAATGACCTTTCAGGTCCGGTGGAAGAAGGCTACCAGCGCGCGATTGATATGCTCAAGCCTACGCCCTACCCCGAGAACTTCCCCCAATTGAACAAGTTAAACGCCCATAAGCAATCTGCGGAGGGCATGCAAGAAAAATTCTACCGTTTGCCGATCAACGTGAATTTCGTAGACCAAGTTAATCATGTGGGCGTACAACAAGCTGCCTGCACGCTTTGCGGGGACTGCATGTCCGGCTGTAA
>CAYMZL010000240.1:3330-4478 GCA_964394825.1 uncultured Dehalococcoidia bacterium
CACGGTGATAATGAATTACCTCCCGGATGCCAAGAACCATGGCGCCGAGATCTTCACCGAAGTTTCAGTGCGCAGTGTCGAACGTAAAAACGATCGCTGGTTCGTAAATTACCAGTTGATGAATACGGGCCGTGAAAAATTCGATGCTCCCGACATGTTCGTAACCGCCGATCTGGTGATTCTCTCTGCTGGGACATTGGGATCCACAGAGATACTGCTTCGCTCCGGGGAAGCCGGCTTGCCAATGTCTAACAATGTTGGCGAAAGGTTCAGCGGCAACGGAGATATCTTGGCTTTCGGGTATAACAACGAACGGCATATCGATGGCATCGGTTTTGGACACCGGAAACCCAAAAACAGGACTCCTGTGGGCCCGTGTATCACGTCGGTCATAGATCTGCGTGAGCGGCCCACATTAGAAGATGGCATGATCATCGAAGAAGGTTCCGTAACCGGAGCCCTCTCCAAGTTCATCCCTCCATTCCTTGCTGCCACGGCGAGGCTGATGGGTAAAGATACAAACCGCGGGTTCAAGAACTGGTGGAAACAGAAACTCCGGGTCTGGAGAAGTTTGTTCCTAGGTGCGTACCACGGAGCTGCCCGGAATACCCAGGTTTACCTGATAATGAGTCACGATGACGGCGCCGGCCGCATGAAATTGGAAAACGACAACCTGCAGATCGACTGGCCGGGCGTGGGCACCCAGCCAAACTTCGTGGCCGGCAACAAACGCCTCGAAGAGGCCACCAAAGTGTTGGGAGGAACCTATGTAAAAAACCCAACCTGGAATAAGCTAACTGACCACAACGTGGTGACCGTACACCCTTTGGGTGGCTGCGTGATGAGCGACGATGCTTCTTCGGGTGTCGTAAACCACAAAGGACAGGTATTTTCCGGGAAATCTGGCACAGATGTACACCAAGGCCTGTACGTAGCGGACGGCTCCGTTGTGCCCCTGCCATTGGGGGTGAATCCACTGCTCACGATATCGGCCCTGGCTGAGCGGACATGCAATTTGCTCATCGATGACATGGGTTGGAACATTAATTATGCGCTGCCGTCAGCGCCCGCTTCACCACCAAAACCGACAAATGTCGGTATCCAATTCACCGAAACAATGCGTGGCTTTTTCTCAACAGAAGTAGGTG
>CAYMZL010000241.1:0-4460 GCA_964394825.1 uncultured Dehalococcoidia bacterium
CAAGCATTGAGCGATACCGATTGGTACCGATTTGAGCTTGGCCAGGCCAATTCCGCCATAAACCGGCTGGACCAAGAGCTACTCGAGAAGGATAGCCAACTCGCCGAGAAGGATCGGGAATTGGCGGAGAAGAACCGGGAGATTGCTCGACTCCGGGAGTTAGTGCCACCGGCTGAAGCGCAGGGGTAGAGCCTTGCTTGGATGGATAACAGTGGGAGTCGTTTTCTATGGGCTAGTGCTAGGGGTCTGGATCACGAGGAATTCTTCAGAGGATCGCTAAACGGTGCCTCCGTGTGAAACTAGACACCCAAACTTTGGCCACCGACCAGGAGCAAGACCGCTCCAAGTACGTACATACCTACGGATAATCTATCCGCCCTTCGGGTGTTTGCTTCCAGTTTCCCACTTAGCCCATCAATCTCACGCGTCGGTTCGTCCCCCTGTTCTTGTAGTTCCTCCTCGGACTTTTCCTTCCAAATACTTTTCTGGCTCTCATCGGGCTCACTGCCCTTAACCGCGACCCAGACGTTGTTGAGTCTGTCGAAGGCGTATGCTCGTCTTGACTGGTCGAGCTGGCTCTGTACCGTCGCGGCCCATGTGACGTAATGAGGTCCTTGGGACGTTTCTCGACTGCCGGTTAACTGGTCTGGAAAACCAAGGGTTTGTTGCATGTAGACGACGGCATCCAAGATTCTACGTAAGGTCAAACAGGTTAGGTAACCATCCTCTGCTCTCGCTTTGCCGTCCAGCGCTCTCCTGTATACCAAGAACGATTGCTCTAAGCTACGCCCCAACCTTTTTAGGACAATCCAGCTTGCCAGCAGGAGCAACCCTCCGAGGATCTGTACCCAGAAACTCGCCATGGTCTACCTCCACACTCTTCAGTCCTCCCTTCATGTCCTGGATACCACCCTAACAAACTGCATCCCTGCCAGCCTCAATGCCTCTCTGCGGTAGTTGCGGGAGCACCACTCCCGGCTCACCCCGAGCTCTTGGGCTATCTGCGCCACCGACTTCCCCGCCAGGTAGCCTTGCAAGAACGCCGCCACCCCCTCTTTGCCCGGCACCGGTCCCATCTCATCGATCACCTGACGGGCCGAAGCAATCAACAATCCGCGCAGTGCCTGCGCTTCGGGCATCATCTGGCTCGGTTCAACCTTTTCCAGCACCTCGGTTGAGTTAGCTAGATTGCATTCTTGAAGCCAGTCCAAGTCATGAAGGTGGACGTAGGCCTGCTGCACCTGCTCCATAAGGGGAGTCTTTGGTGGGCGGCCCCTCCTCTTTCCCGGAGCCGCTTTGGGTTCTACTTCTGTTTCTAATTTTGCGGGACTTTTTAAGAGGATCTGTTCTCGAATCGGTGTATCTTTAATATTAGGAACTGGAACTTCTGGAGGAAGTGGCCCTGAGATGGCCTCAGACGCCCTGTAAGCCTTCTTTTCGTCCTTTTGGCTAGTATTGGTGGTGAGGTACTGGGACACAAGATGGAAGCTGACTTTTTCCAGGATTCCATCTCCTAGAGTTTCTACGGCCTTGCGTTTCAACGAATCAAGAGCAGGCCTGTTTTCTGCGCAGACTACCACGCGCTCAAAGACCTCAATTCCCTTGGCAATCCCACGAATCTCTTTGGCCTCGCCAGTCATGAACACCTCGAAGGCGATTACCGAAGTCGAATCTTCTTCGGAACCGGTGGGCATCCTGACGGTCACATCGGCGTACTTGCCCAGACTGCCGTCCTCTATCTGAGCGACACAGCCTTCCCAGGTCGCCTCCGCGAACTCCTTCAGCTTATAGCAGTAGTACTTATGCAGGAAGCCGCCACGACTCTTGGGCTTGTTCACCCTGATCTTCATCGAAGCTAGAAGTTCGTAACCGGCGCCGGTGATCTCTTGGAGGACGATTTGCCCGGACCTTGTGCCCGTGCCCACTTTATGCAGCTTGACATACCCCGTGTCGACAAGCTGACGCCGAATCGTGGAGCCCTTGTATCGGCTCAGATTGAGGTACGCGTCTCGCTGCAACGCGGGGAGGAACGGATGCTCGGCTATGTGCTCTAGGTAGACCACGAGCTCCTTGTACACCGAGGTTCGATTTCCTCCGGAATCCTGAGCGCGTTCCTCCTTTGTTCCGGCGACCACATGTTGGTGCACCGGGGTTCTCGTGGCAGACCGGTCATCAGGTGATTCTTCGGTTTCTCTCATTGGCTGGCCAATCAACGGTCCAGCAGGTTTGCCAGGTTGTGGCGAAGTTGCAGTGTTGGACCCGTCGTCCGTGGTGGCCGCCGAATCTTCCTCAGTCCGGGCACCGGAGAAAATGTTCCCTTGGTCATCTGCAATCCAAACCCGGCCTTCGGGAATGCCAGGCTCGACGTCGTTGCCCAAGAGTGTTACTGCCTCTGAACGGGGGCGGCAGTAACGCTCCCGCGACCGCTCGATGATGGCCGCCCGATTGGAAACTCGCACTTCGGCCAGTGGTATTTTGGCATTGAACGTGTCCTTGGCCGAGCCCATCCGAATCACTGCCTCGCCTTTTCCCAGGTTCATCAGGTCTTCGGCGGAGAATCTGCCCAGCTCCCGTTGTAGGAGCACGGCGTCGATCTGACCCATGTGCATGCACACTTGGGTGCCCAGGTTGCCAAAGAGAGCTGCAATCACGCCCCGGTTGAGACGGCCCAGGAACTGCGTCGAAGCCACCAATGGTGCGCGATACGAACGGGTCTCGCTCAAGAAGGTTTCTATGCTTTCGGTGTCCATGCCATGGCCGGCGTACACGTGGAACTCATCCACCAATACCGGAAACAATGAGCGCTCCTCCGGTGAGCGGGACAGGGCGGCAAGTTGGAGCCTGGAGAGAATGAAGGAGCCGAGAATGAACGCGGCATCCTGCAATCGCCCTTTTTCCAGATTGGCGATGAATATCTTTTTATCCCTCATGATCTGCCGGAAGTCGATGCGGCCCGGTTGGCCTACCACGTCACGAATAGAGGGGCGGTCTACAAAGCTGGACAGCCGGTTCAATACCGGATCGATGACGTTCCGGCCGAGGTTGCGCCGCTGCCAGAAGTCCCGGAGCGACCGGTCCTGCACCGATGCCAACACCGTCGCCCGGTAGGAAGCGTCCTCCAGGAACGGGGATATGTCGCAGAGGGTTTTTTCTCCCTCCGAATCCAGGAGTGTCCGGACCGCCGTGCGCAGGATCCATTCCATCCGTGGGCCGAATTCCGAACTGCCCCGGAACAAACGCTTGAGGCCCAGCATCAACTCGGCGGTCAAGTCCTCATTGGTCAGATCAGCGCTGGAGTTCATAACATTTAGCGCTGGCGGAAACTCTCGGTCTGTGGGGTCGAACCAGACCACGTCTTCCAGACGGTGCTCGGGCACCATGTCCAGGAACCCTTGGGCTAGGTCTCCTTTAGGGTCCAACACGGCCATGCCGTAACCCTGGTCCAACAGCGGAGCAAAGGCAAACTTCATCAGATTAGTTTTCCCGGTACCGGTGCCACCCAGAATTGCAACATGCCGCGTAAGCTGCTCTTCTGAAATACCGACCAGGGTTTCTGTACCACGGTAAGCATTTAGCCCGAAGGGGGCAAGGATATCTTGGGTCGCCATTTTGGGAGCTGGGGCACTGAACTGTGCCGTCTCGACTCCCTCGGCCACCGTGCTTGGGTCTGGAAGATGGACCAAGGCCGCCAACTCCCTGACGTTGAGCAGCATTCCTGGTGTCTGGGTGAATCGTCCCAGCACGGCCTCCGGGGGGTACGAGGCCGCGGCCTGCTCCAGACCATTATCGCCACTCTCAAATTGGGACAGAAAACTTCCTTCTAGTCGTTCAAGCAGGTCCAGCGACGACGCGGCCAGTCGCAGTGCCGCCGCGAACAGAGGCCTCTCCACCTTGCTCCTCGCCTTTCGAGGCAGGTCGGGCAGGTCGATATACGATGACTTGGATGTATCCCAAGGGTCACTGGCAACATTGAGGATGTTCTCGTGCCAGGGTTGCCGCGCCGCCTGAAACAGCACCTGAAGCAGGCCTATCTCTCCGGCCTCAAGACCCGCTAATATCCCAGCAACCGGCATCAGACCTTCCGGTCGAGGATTAATCCTTATTTGAAACAGATGGGAGTCCCGTAGACGGTAACTTCGGACAAACAGATTCGCTGTACCCGCCCGCTCAATCACGTCAGCACTCTCGAAGACTTCGGCACCCGGATAGTGGGCACGAATTTGGCTGACAACGTTTTGCGTGTCCTCTTTGGCGGCTACGTATTGGAAAGACGCCTTGTCTCCCCCCACCAACTCAAAGGCTATTGGATGGTGAGGTCGGAGGGCCAGAAGATGCTGTTCGCTTAGGTCGGGGTTGTAGTTGTCGCGCGTGGACAACTTCACCCTGAAGAATCTTAGGTCACTGAGCGGGATAATCTCCGCGCGGAGAACCCCCGCAGGTTCAGATGGGATATTAGCGGG
>CAYMZL010000242.1:0-4446 GCA_964394825.1 uncultured Dehalococcoidia bacterium
TGGCGTAACTCCAGCCGTGGTACGGGCAGGAGAAAACGGGGGTGTTGCCCTCGTCATAGCGGCAGACCTTCATCCCGCGGTGCCGGCATGAGTTGAGAAAGATCTGTATCCGGTCCTCGCGGTCCCGGCACAGAATCACCGACTCCTCGCCCATGGACGAAACGAAGTAATCTCCCGGTTTGGCTATCTGGCTCTCGTGGCCCACGAAGAGCCACGCCTGGGCGAATATTTGTTCCTGCTCTTGCCGGTAGATGTCTTCGTTGACGAAGATCTCGCGGCTGATGGCCCCGGCGTCCACGTCTACGATGCGGCTAAAGGGACCCTGCTTAGTTTTCGTGGCCATGGACTCCGCTCTCCTTTTGGTTGCTTTCGGATAACGGCAATTCGGGGGGACTACGGAGGCAGCAAAGCTGCTCCCGACAGTATACCGCACCTGCGGATTTGGCAGCCATAGGGGTTGGAATAGGCGCTGGACCTATTGGCCGGTGGCGATTGGACAAAAAAAGCCCCGGCCACAAGGGCCGGGGCGGATGAGCGGGGTCGAGGCAAGACCCGCCCGTTAGATAATATTGTCTTCCTGTAGGCCTTCCCAGCTCGGGGAGGTCCGGACCACCTTGGCGTCGTAAAAACCAGGGTCAAGTAGGTCAAGTAGGTCCATGTCGATCACGTTTGCCGTGTTGCCGGACCGGATCACCTTGGCGTCGTAAAAGCCAGGGTCCAAGAGGTCCATGTCGATGACGTTAGCCGTGCTGCTGGTGCGGATAACCTTGGCGGCCAGGTCCTCGTAGGGGTCGAAGCCAGGGCTCTCCCAGACCGAAGAAGTGCTGACCAGCTTGGCGTCGTAGAAGCCAGGGTCAAGTAGGTCCATGTCGATGACATTAGCCGTGCTGCTGGTGCGGGCCAACTTGGTCTCGTAGAAGCCGGGGTCCAAGAGGTCCATGTCGATGACGTTAGCTGTCACCGCCGCCGCTTCGATGTCGCTGAATGGTCTCGCTGGAGTGTCCGCCGACGCATTGCCGGGGAGCATGGATGCCGCCGCGATCATGCCGCCGATCAACAGGCCGGCGAGAATGGCTCCATTGTTCCTTATGAAGTTGGAAACCAGAGATCGGGGTCCATGGATGTTGTTCTCGTTAGTCATGTTGCCTGCCTCCTTAAAATCGCTGTTTGCCTCGTTTAGGGTTGCCATCTGGATGTTGGTTGCTGTCGTCATGATTGCCTCACCTCGAAAATTTATCGTGACATCATCCTAGTAGGGAGGCGGAGGACGGCACATGGGGGAGGCTCCTTATCTTTGGAAACCGGAAAATTCCGAGGTAGACCGGAGGCAATAAGGAGACCTCCCTATATGCGGTTCGGGACAGGCGCAACAGGGTGCAAGCAGCTGTGCGGAAACTAAAAACCGAGGGTGAACAGTGAGGCTACAAAAGGTTGGCGAAGGTGAGTGGAACGATGTGGTGGGAGCTTTGGGAACGGAGAATCAGGCGGATTCGGAATCGGCGGCGATGCCGTTGCGGGCCGCGTAGGTGGCGGCCTCGGTCCGGTTGGCGGCGTTGGTCTTGTTGAGGATGTTGCTCACGTGGTTGCCCACGGTCTTGACGCTGATGAAGAGCTCTTCGCCGATCTCCCGGTCGGTCTTGCCGCCGCAGATCAACCGCAGCACCTCTACCTCGCGCTGGGTTAGGCCGTTGGGGTAGGCCGGGCTCATTGCTGGTTGGGAGACTAACTTCTCTTGAAGGGCGGCCAACCTCTCCTCCAAAGGGGTCATTTCAAGTTCAGTGGCGATGGATAGGCCCTCATCCAGAAGGGACGCAGCTTTTTCCCGGTCGCCCGGTCCACCAAGTTGTAGGAGCGCGGCGGCATGGTCATGGCAGGTCCACGCCAGTTCAGGCCGGTAACCGGCATTCCGGCAATACAGGACGGCGTCCTCAAAATGGGCCACTGCCGTATCCCGGTCCCCGATAATCCCGGCCAAGAGACCCAGGTTCCGGTCCACGACGGTGTAGACGGCCAAAATGCCCGCTGCTGGCTTGAGCGCGGCGTATCGCCCGACCGCATCCTCGGCATCATTCCTCATCACCGCCAACACGGAAGCCCCAATATTGGCCCAAGTCGAAAAGAACGGAGTCGCTGAAGGTGATGAAAGGACGGAGTTGATCGAGGTCTCGCCCGCATTGGGCCGCTGAAGCGAGCCGAATATGCTCCTGACCAGAGGGGACCCAACGGCCAGGCACGAATTTGCGGTATTAGGGCCAGCCTCGGATTGACGGGCCACATCTTCCAACCGCTCGAGATGGACCTCGGCCTCGAGCTGATCTCCGGTCTCGCATCCCAGATATACCCGCTGTAGGAGGAGCCGTGGGTCGAGTGGCATCACATCCATGCCCAGCTGAATCGACTCCCTGGCCGATTGCCAATCCCCTTGAACCGCGTGCCACGAAGCAACGGCATTGTGGGCAGTCGCCAGCCAATAGCGGTCGCGCAACCGCTCCGCCGGCTCCAAGATCGCCAATGCTTGGCGCCGGACCTCTTGCATGTCGCCCAACGACTTTGAACTTAAGGAAGCCCAGTAGCGGGCGGTGACCTCGCCTCGAGGGTCGGATGCTGCAACGGCCAATTCGACAGCCCTTAGGCTGCTTTTCAAGCAGTCCTCGAAATAGTGATGCCACATTTCAACCTGAGCTGCGAAGTTTAGCGTTCTCATCTCCAAAGCGGGATTGCCTTCACGCCTGGCGATGGCGAGGGCGCGGTCGAAAGACGCTCGGGCGCTTTGGTAGTCGCCGTCTGCCATCCCCTGGACATTCCCATGGAAAGAAAGAAGCCGGCCGGCGTCAAGCGAATCTTCGGGAACAAATCCCAGCGCTCGAGTGACCAGCATGCCAGTTGGCACTCCGTGTTCAGTCAACGGAAGGAGCGGGATTTCGGCGATCGCCACGATACGGGCCGTGTCACCCACTGACGCGTAAAAATCGAATGCACGGCTGAGGTTGAGGTGGGCTTCCCGCAATTCGTGTCTCGGCAATGTGGCGGATTGTGCGCGGCCGAGCCCGAAGAGAGCGGCGGCGGTTTCGGCATCGTCCGCCTGACCTTCCTTGGCGGCCAAAACCCGGCTAAATTGGACCAACGCCTGCTCATAGCCGAACGTTTCCAGGGCTGTCTCCCCGGCAACCAGGGAATATTCGACCATCTTTTGCGGTCCGGTGACCGCCACGGCCTCGGCGAAATGGTGGGCCAGCTCGGCGGCATGTTCATCGACGTTGGCCTGATGCAACCGCTCCAGCGCCTCCCCGGTTGCGGCGTGTGCCCGCATCCTCCGGGTGGGTGCTATCTCTTCGTATACCGCCTGCTGAATCAGTGCGTGGCTGAACCGGTATCGGCCGGGTGTTTCCGGCAATGCTTCGATCATGCGGATCTGCAAGGCCTCGTCCAACGATTCAAGGAATGCATCTTCGGCAACGTCCACGCTCAACGTTCGTAGCGATGCAAAATCAAAATCCCTCCCGATGACCGACGCTATTTCGAGTAGGGCCGCGCAAGGCTCTGATAAACGGCTTAGGCGCCTTGCTATTGCGTCCCGGACAGCTCCGGGCATCCCTTCGGTCCAGGCCAGGTCTCCGGCCAACTGCTCCGGACTGACCAACCCTACTACTTCTCCAACGAATAGAGGATTTCCTTCTGTTCGTTGATGAAGGGCGGCCACTGCGTCCTGTTGCGCCGCGACTCCAGTCCGGGACACAACGAGTTCGCCCACTTCTTGGGGCGTCAGACCGTCGAGCTGGACCCTCAAGAAATGGTCCTCCCGCACCAGGCTTCCGAGAGTCTCCGTAAGGGGGTGGCGTCCCGTAACCTCAACGTCCCGGTAGGCGCCGATGACCAAGATTGGGCTAGACCCAATTTCGTGCAGGAGGAATTCAAGAAGGAGCAGGGAAGATTCATCCGCCCAATGCAGGTCCTCAAGCACCAAGACGAGGGGGTGATGCTGGCTCAAGTTTTTTAGGAAAGTGGTGATGGAGAAAAATAACCGGAATCGGGCCTGCTCCGGGTCTATGGCAGGCGGCCGTTCCAGGCCATCTAACTTGGTGAGCAATTCAGGGAGGATATCCGAGATATCAGAGGCGCCGGGGCCCATCTCTTGGAGGAGACGTACCGAATCCGTTTCGTCTACGTAGGAGCGCATTGCTTGAAGCCACGGCCAGTAAGGCGGCGCGCCCTGGCGCTCGTAACACCAGCCCCAAAGCACTTTGGCTCCTCTGGCAGCAGCAAGACCAACAAGTTCTTGGGCCAGGCGGGTCTTGCCGATGCCCGGCTCTCCGGCCAGCATCACCATCTGTCCCCGGCCGGACAGGGCGTCGTCCAGCGCGGCGGTCAATACGGCCATCTCTTGTTGGCGGCCGATGAAATCTGATGCCCGAGATTCGTTGCTGGTCAAGGCTATGCACCACCGCA
>CAYMZL010000243.1:0-4440 GCA_964394825.1 uncultured Dehalococcoidia bacterium
AAGGACGGTGGCCGTTGAACAGGTGGTACAGGTACGCCGGGGAAATGTCTAGAGAAGACGGAGCGGGAGATCAATGATGGGTAGACCGTCACCAAGAGAGGGACCGGTTATTTGATTGAGGCCAGGGCCTTGTTGATCCGGTCAACCAGATTGGAAACGCTGAATGGCTTGGTGATGTAATCAAAAGCTCCATGATCGATTCCGGCCCAAATGTCCTTCTGCTGGCCCTTGGCGGACAGCATGATCACCGGAATGCTATTCGTGCTCTCATCTTCTTTCAATTTTCGGAGGACCTGAAATCCGCCCATCACGGGCATCATCACGTCCAATAAAACGAGGTCAGGACGGTCTGATTCGACCAAAGCCAGGGCCTTTTCACCGTCGGTTGCCACCAGGATCTCATGGCCTAATTGACTGAGGCGGTATTCCAGCAACTTATAAAGAGAGGGTTCGTCTTCGGCCACCAATATCTTCGCCATAATCGAACCGTTACCATAAAGATATTCAACTAATCCTGGGCGGTCTGTCCATGGACCCCAGCCGAATCAGTTAGACGGTTGCTGGCTAAGTATACTCTCGATCTCTTCATGCAATCTCGCGAGTCCTTCCGCCTTGGATACGACCTCTGCTGTGCCCAGCGATAACGCCCTTACTTTCGCCCCATCGATCTCTACGCCACTTAAGACAATTACTGGAATATCAGCAGTCTCCGGTCTGCGTTTTATTCCGGTAAGGATATCGAAACCGTCGGCCCCGGGCATTATGAGGTCCAACACGATCAAGTCCGGCGGCTCAAGAACGATAGCATCCAACACATCGTTCCCTCGATGAATCACCGATGGTATGAATCCCCTTTTTTCCAACTGGAATCTGATCGTTTCCGCCAAGGCTTTGTCGCCGTCGATGACCAGAACCTTTTTTGCTGCGCCACCCAGTAATCGAGAGACACATTCCAATACCTGGTCTACCGAAAATGGCTTGGAGATAAATTCATTGGCCCCGATCTCAATCCCTCGTTCTCCGCTCTCGACGATGGATAGTACTAGAATCGGGATATCCTTAGTTTCTGGGTCGCCCCTTATCACGACGGTGGCGTCGTATCCATCCATGATTGGCATCAGGACATCCATCGTAATCAGGTCGGGGTGATGTTCCCGAGCTAAATCTATCGCTGTTCTCCCATCGCCGGCTTCAAGAACAGAATATCCGCGATTGGTCAATTCGTGGTGCAGCAACCGGCGGACATTGGCTTCGTCATCGACAACCAATATCGTATTGTGGTGATTCGATGGAGCCGGAGAAGCGGCTGCATCGCCGGCCGGCGGCGACTCGATAGCCGGACTGATTGGATCGACCGGAAGGGTGAAGATGAACACACTTCCTTTGCCTAGTTCGCTTTCGGCCCAGATCTTGCCACCGTAGTGGTCCACTATTTCTTTGCAGATTGGCAACCCCAGTCCGGTACCTCTATGCACATCTGAGGGTGCGTCTCCGAGCTGCTTGAATTTTTGAAAAATCTCTTCCAGGTTCTCGGTGGCTATCCCAACTCCGGTATCGGAAACTCTGATCTCGACGACATGGCCGTCGCCACCGCTACCGGGGGTAAAAGACTCCTTAACAAAGATCTTAATCTCACCGCTTTCAGGGGTGAATTTAATGGCGTTACTCAGGAGATTGGTTAGCACTTGATTAATCTTGTCCGGGTCACACCAGACATCCGTTAAGTCAGATTCCACGCTCACCATCACATCAAGATTATTTTGAATCGCCAGTGCCTGGATTCCTGAGACGGCTGACGCGATGATATCGCCGATCGAATTCGGCTCGTCATACCATCGCTCCTGACCGGCTTCGTAACGGGCCAGGTCTAGAACATCGTTTATGAGGCGAGTTAAACGGTCGCTTTCGGAGTTGATGATTGTAAGGAACTGTTTCTGGACCTCTTCGGTAACGCCATCCCCTTCCAATAGGATCTCAGCCGAGCCCTTGATCGCCGTCAGCGGAGTCCTCAACTCATGGGAAACCGACGACAAGAAATTATCCTTTAGCTCATCCAACTGCGCCAACTCCGCGTTCTTCCCTTCCAGTTCCGAGATCAGGGCCACACGCTGATCCTCAGCCCGCTGGCGCGCCGCGGCCATCTGATTGAAAGAATTCGCCAGGCTGCCGATTTCATCTCCGGTTTCGGCTTTCGCCCTCACTCCAAGGTTTCCTTCGCCGAGCTCGATTGCCACATTCGTCAGCCTCACGATGGGATTGACGATTTGCCGCGCCACAATCGCCGCTGCGGCGACACCGACGACGGTGCCCAGGGCGATCAATATGAAGGCTGATAATGTTGCAACATCCACCGACGCTTCCGCGCCATCCAGCGCTTCAACAGTTTCGGCAAGTATGAGCGGCTGAACATCCTCATTCACGATTCGGTCGATCTTCTCAAGGTCATCCGCCAACTTCACGAGGAGAATACGCTGCTCATCCACTTGGTCCATAACCCTGTTGCCCATGGCCACCGCATCTACAAAGACGTCATCGATAACGCCGACCAATATCTCCTCATTCAAAGAGAGCCCGCCGGATCGGAACACAGCTAAATACCCTTTGAATTCCACTTCTTCTTCGCGCAGGGTTTGGCGAAACCGGGGGTCCGGATTGGCCATGTAGGATTGCACGGCAAGGAAGGTCTCTTGGACATCGGTGTCCAAATTCAGCACGGCTTCTAATTTTGATAGGCCATCAGGAGCATTTCGGTCAATCAGCACCTCCAATTGGTCATTAAGTATTTCTTCGATATTCGCCACATCGTGACTTAATCTCGTTAGGCTGGATTGAATGCCGTTGGTGACTCCGATGATATCGTCGCTGAGCTTCCCTAATCCGTCATGAATCTGGCCGATCCTAAGTCCGGCGTCCTTTTCTTCATCGGTCTCGGCCAGCCGGGTGAATTTTTCCAGGGCTTTCGCAAATTCAATCTTGGTCTCGATGAAACTCCGAATGTGCCTTTCGTCTCTGTCGATCGAATATTGAATTATTGATTTGGTGCCTTCACCGATGCTTATCTCCATCTCCAGTGCGGCTTCTTTTAAAGGCGCCACGACCCTTCCCAGATTCTGCACATCACTGTCGATCCGTTTCACCAGCACATACGACAGAGTTGCACTCACAATCAGGAGAAGGGTCAAGGATCCGAAAAGCAAACCCAATTTAATATGGAGATTCATCGCAGTGTGCTTTACCCGGCGCCCAATGGCTGCCCTGGTTTCAAGAAACCGATGTTCAACTTAAAGCTCGCTCTCATCCCTCACAGCGGGGATTTCCGCCGTCCCTGCTCTGACGAGACTGGCGCTAATTATACACTGGGGGTACATTACAACGACCGCTGAGACAGGACAGGCCCATTTGTAGAACGTCATTGATGCCCCGTGGAGACCGTGCCTGCGCGATGGCTTGTCTTCGTACCGGACCAGGACTCTAATTAGGTGCTCTTTCGTTACCTCGTTCACGGGACATTGACCGCGCCAGCGCGGTGAAGCAATCCGCGGCCGCTACCGCTAACGTAATAAGGTGCGAACCATGTTGGGCTGGAAAACCTGGTTCGCGGACAAGCGCAGACGGTAGGGGCGGTTAGCTCCTGCCTGTCGCTATCCGTGATCTGGGACGGATCGGGAGAGAGTGGAATATGCGGCGGCTACTGGCCTCACCATTGATAGCGGTCGTTATTGGGGTATTGGCCTGTGGGACCTCGGCGACGGAGGCCCCACCAACTGCGGCGCCGACTCCATCGCCCACCGTCACTCCGGCGCCGATGCCTCAATCCGAGAGTAGCTCTACGGTGGCTCCCGCATTGACTCCCCCACCTAGCCCCAGCTTGCAACCAACGCCTATACCTACGAACGTGCCCGCGCGGACCGCGATAATCGTCGACCAACCTGAGGCCGGGACCAGCGTTGGTAAAACCATACCGCACTTCGAGTTCACATTGGCCGATGGCACCAAGCAGTCCACCGCCCAGCTATCAAGCCAAGGCCAGCCGGTGTTCCTGTTTTTCTTCGCGACCTGGTGACCGGTCTGCCGCGCCGAGTTACGGAGCATGAAGGATGTGTACCCAGAGTTCGCGGACAGAGTCGATTTCTATGCCATCGGCCAAAGCCCGTTCGAGAGCATCGAGATATTGGAATCGTACCGCAAGAAAGAGGGCTATCCGTGGCCCGTCGCCGAGATCGATCCCGACGTGCTTAAGGACCTGCGTGTTCTTCAGCAATCCACCAAGATTGCCCTGGACCACCAAGGCATCATATCCTACCGGGCCGGCTACGCCGACGGAGGCCCCAACGAGTGGAGAGAAGTGTTTGCCGACCTTGTGGACCGGGCCGGCGGCTGAGAGACGCCTATGACAAAGATGCTGCGAAACTCTGCGCCCTCGGAATTGATCAAGGCCAT
>CAYMZL010000244.1:0-4438 GCA_964394825.1 uncultured Dehalococcoidia bacterium
AAGCGCACGGGCCGCCTATTTGACCGCCAGCAGGTCGTAGGCCAGGGCTAGCATTATCCTGGTGCCGCTGACCAGGCTTCGGATGCCCACCGACTCATCGGTGCCGTGGTTGCGGGTCAACATCGGGTCGTCGTCGGGGTGAGAGCCCACCAGGCCGTAGGTGGTGGTGCCCAGGTTGCGGGTGAACCGGGAGTCGGTGAAGCCGGTGCTCAGCGACGGCACCCACTGGATGTCGTCCCGGTTCAGGGCGTTGGCGGTGCTGATCTGGATTCGCTGGGCGAAGTCCGTCTCGAAGGGGGAGGCGTTGGGAATCGACATGTAGTCGATCTCAATCTCCACCCCCGGGATGCCGTCCAGTATCTTGGCCAACTCCTGACGCACGTAGGCCTCGTCCTGGTGGGGCAGCGTCCTAACGTCGCAGGTCAACCGGACGGCCTCGGGGACGCTGTTGGACTTGATGCCTCCCTGAATCATGGTGGGCGTGATGGTCATGCGGGACAAGGCCCGCATGATCGAGGCGAAACGAGGGTTCTCATCCTCGGTGTCCTCGATTATCTGGTCGATGTTGGCCACCGATGGCTTGTCCTCGATGGCGAAGGTGGACAGGTGCTGGAACAGGCTGGTGGAGGTGTCCCGCTCCGGCTCATAGGCCTCGATCCGCTTGACGACTTCCGACAGAGCGAATAGGGCGTTGGTTCCCTGCCAGGGTGTGGAGGCGTGGGCGCTGGCGCCACGGACCTCAATCTCCAACTGCAACCGGCCCTTCTCACCTACCCCCAGCAGATATGTCAGATTCCCAGCGGCTTCGATGGGCACGCCGCCGCCCTCGTTCACGGCCAATGGGGCTGCCAGCTTCTCCGGATGGTGCTCGGCCATCCAGCCAAACCCGTAGCGCCCGCCGTGCTCCTCGTCGGCGCAGGATGCCAGGATCAGGCTGTCCTCAAGCTCTACCCCGTTCCGCTTGAGGATCCGCATGGCGATCAGTTGACAGGTCAGCAGCCCTTTGCAGTCCGAAGCGCCGCGCCCGTAGACCCGGCCGTCGGCCACGGTGGCGCTGAAGGGAGGGAACCGCCACTTCTCTTCTTCCTCCACCGGCACGACGTCGGTGTGGGACATGAACATCAGGCCGGCTTTTCCCGAACTGCCTTCCAGCCGGGCGATGAAGTTGCCCCGTCCCGGCGCCGACTCGATGATCTCGGAGTCGATGCCATCTTCGGCCAGCCACTTCTTCAGGTACTCGCAGACTTCCGTCTCATTGCCGGTGGGCATGAATCCCGTGTTCACGGTGGGTATCCGCACCAAGTCCTGTTCCAGCGCCACGATCTCGTCCCGCATCTCATCGACTTGGTCCAGTAAGCTCTCTAGGTCGGCCATCTAAGCCTCCAGCATCTCGTTATAGTTCTTGGTGCGCCGGGCCACGGTCAGACCTCTGCCGCCGTCTGGTCGATGAAACTTCGGGCGAAGGTCCAGAACCGGTACACATCGGCAAAGTTGGTGGCTAGGCCCAAGGAAACGCGGACCGCGCCGGCGCTCTTCCCATCCCGGTCCTCCAACACGCTTAAGAACTGCTCAAAGGTCATGCGCTCGCTGTTCTCGAAGGCCGCGGCCATGTCTTCCTCGGTCAGGCCGTGGGCAATCTCGCCGGCGCCTGGATTGCAGAAGCACCCGGTACGCAGGGAGATGCCCTCTCGCCCGGCCAGGCTGTCGATGCGGCGGTGGTCGATCAAGGCCTCTTTGGGGTCGTAAAAATTTATGGTTAACGTGCCCCCGCGGGCTTCCATGGTGGTGGGCCCGTAGACCCGGACCACCGGCGCTCCGCTGCTGTGGCGCAGGCCAAGCAGGTTCTCCAATAGCCATGAGGTCAGACTCATCACGCGGTCGTGAATCATGTCAATGCCGATGGCTTCGATGTGTTTCAGGCCGAGCTCGACGGCGGGGATGTTCAGGTAATTCAGGGTCCCTTCCTCAAAGGCCTGTTCGCCTTCGGCAAGGTAGTGTCTTTCGGCCTGCACCGAGGCGATGGTGATGGTGCCGCCCGCGAACCACGGCCTGACCAGCTTGGAGAGGGCGCTTTTCCTGGCAAGCAAGCACCCCACGCCGGTGGGGTATCCAAACATCTTATAGAAAGACAACGGCACGAAATCGGGGAGGACCTGACTCAGGTCCAGCCGGTTGGATGGCGCGAAGGCCGCGCAGTCCAATAGAACATCCCACCCTCTCTCGCGGGCGTAAGCCGTCCACGCCATGGAATGCTGCACGCCGGAGAAGTTGGACTGGGCCGGGTAGGCGAACAGATTGTGGCCGCCCTCTTTGGGCTGATCGAGTTGACCCCTTAACTGGACTTCATCCAAACGTAGGTCTGGGGGCACCACCGGCACGTACGTGACAGCCGCGCCCCGCGCCCGGGCGAACTCCCGGACCCCGTTGATGGAATTGTGGTTATCAAAGGTTAGCAGGTACCGGTCTCCAGCCTGGAAGGGATAGGCTTCCGCCACCAGTTTGATGGCGCCGGTGGCGTTGGCCGTGAAGATGGCCACGTACTCGTCCGGCGACGCATTGAAATACTCCAAGACCGAAGCCCTGGCCCCGTCCACCAAGGCGGTCGTCGCCGAGGATGCGGGACTGTCCGAATGAGGATTCCCAAAGATGCCCCCATCCAACAACTTGGAAAACTCCCGGATCTGGGAGTCGGCGTACAACCCACCGCCGGTATAGTCGAGGAAGACCTGGCCCAGTTGGTCCAGACGCCCGTAGTCCGTGCGGCGCAGGTCGTCCAGCAGCCGGGTGGTCTTGAACACCGGATTCGCTTTCAAGAACGCCTGAAAGGCGGCATCCATGTGGTCGTTCGGAATGGTCAATCTTGCTCAGCGGGCAGGCTCGGATTGATTTAAGGCATTCTAGCAAAATACAGAGGCCACCGGAGCAGCCGCCAGAGGCGGGCCGTCGTTTGGCATGGCGGATATATCTTGAGATTTGGATTCCACTTCGGCGGCGAGTAAACTGACTTAACCGTGAGAGCGGACAAAGCTCCGGAGGAAGAGACAGATGGATATGCCCAAGCGGATGAAATTCGGTTCCTTCATGGGCCCGTTTCACCGGGTCGGAGAGAACCCAACACTGGCTTTGGACCGGGACCTGGAATTGATCGACTGGATGGACCAACTGGGTTTTGACGAAGCCTGGATCGGCGAGCACCACTCGGCGGGCTGGGAGATCATCGCCTCGCCGGAGGTGTTCATCGCCGCCGCCGCACAACGGACCCGTTACATCAAACTGGGCACGGGCGTCGTGAGCCTGCCGTATCACCACCCCCTGATGGTCGCCGACCGGATGGTGCAGCTTGACCACATGACCCACGGCAGAGTGTTGTTTGGGGTCGGGCCGGGAGCCCTGCCCGGCGACGCCTACATGATGGGAATCTCCCACGAGACCCAACGGGAGCGGATGGACGAGTCTCTGGGAATCATCCTGCGGCTGTTCACCGAGTCCGAGCCCATCACCTACAAGAGCGACTGGTTCGAGCTCAACGAGGGCCTGCTCCAACTGCGGCCGTTCCAACAGCCCTACATGCCGGTGGCCGTAGCCTCGATCCAGACCCCAGCCGGGGTCGCGCTGGCGGGGAAACACGGGGCGTCGGTGCTAACCATCACCGTGCCCCGGGACCCGTCGGCCGGTCCCGCCGACCTGAAAGGGCTCTGGGCGATAGCCGAGGAATCGGCCCAGCAGCACAACCAACAGATGAACCGGCACGATTGGAGATTGGTGCTGCCCGTTCATCTGGCCGAAACACGGAAAGAAGCCCTGGACGACATCCGCATGGGCTCCGCCCGCTACCTCCGTGAATACTCGGAAGGCACCAACGGGCGGAAGGCGGTATTCGACGGTCCCATGGACAAGGTGGTCGACAACATGTCCGAGTCCGGGTCGTGGATCGTGGGCACTCCGGACGACTGCATCGAGGCGATCCACCGGCTGCAGGAACAGAGCGGCGGGTTCGGCGGGTTCTTGGTCCAGACCGTTGACTGGACGTCACGGGAGAAGATGCTGCGCAGCTACGAACTGTTGGCCCGTTACGTCATGCCCCAGTTCCAAGGCACCGTGGCCAGCACCTACGCTTCCAACCAATGGGCGGCCGAGCGCAAGGAAACGCTGGTGGCCGGACGGGTCCGGGCCATCGACCGGGCCAAACAGGTGTACGCCGACCGCCGGAGCTAGGCTCAGGCATCATAGACGGTATCCGCCGGCCGTAGGGGCACGGCACTGCCGTGCCCCTACGGCGGTGGTGGATTGTCGAACCTGCAAGAGACACCGAAAGAGAGTTGATGCCGGTTCGCTTTTTGGCTGGCTAGATCCCCAGCAACTTTTCCAAATTCTTGTGTAGGATCGCCTCTTTCTCGTCCTGGGTCAGGCTCTCCAATCCCAGCAACCATGACACCGG
>CAYMZL010000245.1:0-4436 GCA_964394825.1 uncultured Dehalococcoidia bacterium
GCAATCCCTCTTGCATGGCCAGTTCCAGGGGCAGGTTGCTGGTGTAACCACCGTGGCAGTGGGCCATGACGAACTTGGCCTCGGGCTTGGGGCCGGCGGGGGCCACCAGATCGGCGAAGTTCACACCCTCCCAGGTGTTGTCCAGTTGGCTCCACTGAGTGACGCAGTGGAAGTCGGCCACCGTGGTGGTCCACGGCAGGCTGGAGAACTGCTCCCAGTTCAGGGTTATCTCCCGCTCCACCAGCCCAAACACTCGTATCTCCCAGGTGTTGATGTCGATCTTGGGCTCGGGACCGTAGGTAAGCACCGGGAACTTGGTGGTGAGGAACTGGCCCGGCGGGACGCGGCCGCCCACGCCTTGGTCAGGCGTCGTGTTTCCCTGGTCGGGTCGCTTCATCTGATACGCTGCTCCGTCGGTATGACGCGCAGGAACGCTGGTTCCCCATTCTATCAGCCGCGCCTGCCTTGTCGCGGGGAAGCCACGCCCTATCGCGGGCCTGAACCTAGGCCGATACGCTGATTCGGCCGGGGTTTTCCGCGGTTATCTCGCCCACCACAGCCTTGGTCTCCACACCTGAGGCGTCGAGCTCGGACAACAGTTGGTCCAACTTGGCCCTGGGCACCGAGATCAGGAGTCCGCCGGAGGTCTGGGCGTCGCACATCAACAGCCGCTGCGCCTCGGTCAGCCCGTCGTCCCAGTCCACGGTGTCTTCCACGCCGGACATGTTGCGGAAGGTGCCCGCTGGAACGGTCCCCTTTTTCAGCAGGTCCCAAACTCCGGGCAGCACCGGCACGTCGGCCACCCGGATGCGGGCCCCAACCCCGCTAGCCCTGACCATCGTCTTCAGGTGGCCCATGAAGCCAAAGCCGGTGATGTCGGTGCAGGCGTTCACACCCACCTTCATCATGGCCTCAGCCGCGCCCTTGTTCAGTTCCGCCATGATGTCCACGGCATGTTTCAAGACGGCGTCGGGGGTGATTCCCTGCTTGCAGCCGGTGGTGATTATCCCGGTCCCGATCGGTTTGGTGAGAACCAGAACGTCGCCGGGCTTGGCGTTGGCGTTGGTCACCTCTTTGCCGGGCTCCACCAGGCCGACCACGGTAAGTCCGTACTTGGGCTCTGCGTCATCCACGGTGTGTCCGCCCACGATCAGGCAGCCCGCTTCGGTGGCCTTGTCGTAGCCGCCCTTTAGCACGTCGCCCAGCATCTCCACCGCCAGCTCGGCGGGGAACCCCACCACGTTCAGGGCCAACAGGGGTTTTCCGCCCATGGCGTAGACATCGCTCAGGGAGTTGGCCGCCGCCACCAATCCGAACTCGTAGGGGTCGTCGGTGATGGGCGTGAAGAAGTCCACCGTCACTACCAGCGCGGTTTTGTCATCCAGCCGGTAAACGGCTGCGTCGTCCCCGGTGTCATTGCCCACCAGGAGGTCTGGGTGGCTGACCATGGGGAGGTGTTTCAGGACCTGGACCAGGTCCTCCTGGCTAAGCTTGGCGGCTCAACCGGCGCAGTGGGACAGTTCGGTCAGGCGGACCTTGCTGCTGGCCATCCGGCGTTTCCTCCGTGGGTAAATAAGCTCTGGTTAATTCTACCTATGAACCGTACTTATAGATAAGGATACATCAAACGGGGCAGTTGGGCGACAGCTATTGTAGCTGCTTCTTGAAGGTGGACATCGCCTCTATTCAAGGCTGCTCAGTGAGAGCGGGCATTACTTTTTTTAAGCTGCTGCTTGAAAGTTGGCATCACCTCTTTGCCGAACAACTCGAGCTGCTCCAGGATCACCCTTTGCTCGGTGCTCATCACGGAGGCGCCCACGTTAACCTCTTGGAGGCCCGGAAACCGGTCTTGAAGTTCCATCAGCCTTTCGGTGATCAACTCGGGAGGTCCGACCAGCCACGCCCCGGATCTGACGGCATCCTCTATGGTGGGCAGGCCCGCCGACCGGGCGGCGGGGCCCCGGCCCAGGGCGGATATCTGTTCATCCGATAGACCGCGGACGAATCCCAGCGGAGCGAACATCTTCAGGTTCTCTTCGAAGTACCGCTTGACCCCATTGATGGCTTTTTCTTCGGTGTCGTCGATGAAGGTCGATACGCCCACGATGAGGTCGCCGCCCAACTGGGTCTCCCGGCCGTGATTGGCCAGCGTTTCCTGCCACTGCTTCAACACCTTTTCCGATGCCCCTCCAGTGGCGGCGCCGCCACCGACGATCCCCTTGATCCCGTGTTTGGCCATGAAATCCATGGCTCGCTGGCCGGCGCTGACTATGGGCTGGTAGGTCTCCACCGGCAGGGTGAGCGGACGTGGCACCAAGGTGATTTCTTTCAACGTGTAGCCCCGGTAGGGGACCTCGGGAGGGAGCTGGTAGTGCTTGCCGTGGTGGGAGAAGGACGGTTGGTTGAACGCCTTCATGATGATGTCGGTCTGTTCTTCGAACATCTCACGGTTGGCGTCGCTGTCGGTGTCGGTGCTGGGCACTCCGAAGGTATCCACCTCCCGGGAGTGGTAACCCCGGCCGATACCGAAGATGACGCGCCCTCCGGTGAGGATGTCCGCGGTGGCGTAGTCCTCGGCCAGGCGCAGGGGGTGCCACATGGGGTTGATGTTGAATCCGCAGCCAAATCGCAGATTCTTGGTCAGATGGGCCAGGTGGACGTACATCATCAACAGGTTGGGTATGCACTCGTAGCCCTCGTGCTGGAAGTGGTGCTCGGCCGACCAGAAGGTGTCGAAGCCCAGTTCGTCCATCTTGACCGCGATGGCCTCAGCCTTGCCAAAGACGGAAGTCAGTTTTTCGTCGGAGATCCGGCGGTCATTGACGGGTGTGGCGTCGAAGCCGACATCATCTAGGTCCACATGCCCGGCATAGAGCGATCCGAACCTGGTTATCATATTTGGTCTCCCTTCAAGTTTCACAGGCCAAATTTGGCCGTGAGATGTGGCTCTTATTGTAATCGGGGCCGATTGATCAGGCCAGTCCAGTCGCCGCAGCCGATCAGGCCCGAAATTTCCAACGGCCAGATCGAAAATTTAAAAGGGCCCCGGCGGATCCGTCGGGGCTTTTTTGTTGGCTGGGCCGGAGCGGCAACCGCTACCCGGACAGGTTCAACGGCGCGAAGGCGCCCGCGTCCGGATCGTAGTAATGGACCTGGCCGGTGCTGACCTTGGTGGCGATCAGGGTGTAGTCCAGCTTGTATTCATCGATGTGGCGGTAGATGCGGGCATCCCGCCACTCCTCCGGCGGCAGGGATTCCCGAACCTTTTGCAGCTCTTTTATGACCGATTCCATCTGGCGATCCTGCAAATCTCCGACCCGATACCGAACCAGATATTAGACCCGAGTCAGGGTTAATCCCCGCTGAGGGCACAGTACCACGGTGTTAATTTTCCCGGTTCCAGAACTCCACCGTCGCGCCTTCCAGCAAAGGCGCCAGGCCTGCATACCAACTCTCGTAGGCGGCCTGGTACTCGGCGTTTTGAGAGGCAGCCCAAAATATATTCTCAAGGGCGGTCAGATTGTCGACGTCGAATTCCCACACCACCCGGTCGGTCGCCCCGCTGAAGAAGTCGGTGTAGATCCTCGCGCTGGGTCCACCGGCCTGCTCGAAGATGGACTGAAATTCCTTCATCTTCGCGACTACCGCGCCCGAGGACCCTGATTTCGCCTGAAATACCCGTCGCTGAGTGATCATGGCCAAGTCCCTCCCGTTTTTTTTGTTTGGTTAACGGTTTATGCGGCCTCATCGGTTAGGAAGCTCCCTTGTGGGGGCCACACCCGATTGCCGCATCATGGGCAGCGGCGGTTAACCCTTGCGGACGTACTTGTCGATGGCGTCGGGGACCCCCGCCAGATAGATGTCGCCGCGGGAATCGATCCAACTGCCGTGGCCGGAGCCGCGGCACTCGAACCGGGAGAGCACGCCGCCCTTCTTGTCCAAAACGCTGATGCGGGCCGAGCCGCCGTCCCGCTGGCCCTCGCTGACCATGTAATTGCCGTCCCGGTCCATGGAGATGTCCATGGGCCGGTTGATGTCGTCCCAGATCTCCTTGAAGTCGCCGTCCAATCCGAAGACCTGGATGCGGTGGTTCTCCCGGTCGCAGACGATCACCCGGTCTCCGTCGACCAGGAGGCTGTGGGGCAGGTGGAACTCGTTGGGCGCCTCTTTTCCGGGCTCGCCCCAGGACTTCTTGAGTTGGCCGTCACTGGAGAAACGGTGCACCCGGGAATTGCGGTACCCGTCGGCCACGTAGAGATCGCCCGAGGACGAAGGCACCAACTCGGCGGGGTAATTGAAGGGGCCGGCGGCCCTGGGAACCAGGTCTCCGGGGTTCTCGCAGCCGGTGTCCGAGTGTACGCCGTGCCGCCCCAGCATCTGGATGGGCTTGCCGTCCAGGGTGTACATGATGCAGACCGAGGTGTTGCGGTCGGTCA
>CAYMZL010000246.1:0-578 GCA_964394825.1 uncultured Dehalococcoidia bacterium
GAGGTAGCAGGCGACGCGACAGCTTTGGAAGTCCATGAAATGATGTTTGCTCACCTGGAGAATGCCCAGAAGCATGCGCCCTTGGCGCCCGGGATATTCGCCAAAGAGTCAGAATTGGCGCGGCGGCTGAACTCGGGTGTCCACGACAGCGAGGCCGAGGCCAGGCTTGGGGAGGTCCGTTGCCCGACATTGGCTGTCTTCGGACAGAAGGACCGGTTGGTTTCGCCCGAGGCGGCCAGGGTCTACCGGGAGAAGATCCCCAACTGCAACATCGCCATCGTCTACGACGCCGGGCACTGCATCATCGGAGAGCGTCCGGAGGCCCTGCTGAATTCGGTCGTCGATTACGCCGAGCATTGGGAGACCTTCATCGTGGGCCGCCAGACAGGACTAATCAACCCGTAACACCCGAGGAGCCGGCCACTGAAGTAATCGTTCTGCCCGGACCGTGGCTTTTCGCCTACGCGTCGATGAGTTTCTCGGCGATGGCCTGGCCGCGGAGCTCCGAATTCCTCTCCAGATGAGACCGGATGCCGTCCAGAGCCTTGGCGACCATCGCGGCGTCCAGCAGTTTGGCT